>JAMWCB010000072.1 GCA_023819605.1 Candidatus Omnitrophota bacterium | reverse complement strand
TCAGTGCAAAAGCCGTCACTTAAATTGATCGTAGCTGCAATTTAAACGCGGAAAGTCTTTTTTTATCCAGGCACACCTTCAAAATCCTTGCCATTTTCTAATGCATTTGCTACAATAAATGAACTATTCGGAATATTGCACCTTCCTGGCGAGATATTCCGGATTGAATTACCGCGTTACTATTTTCAGTCGAAGATGTAATAGTATCCCCGCAAGGAGAACGTATGAATAAAAGGGACACTTCCGTTAGAAATGCAAAAAAGAAAAAAAACAAAGCGCCCTTGCCTGACCAGCCGCAATTCAGCCGGTTTATGATGCCCTTTTTTTTCTTGATTACTGTTTTGTTTTTGTTGGGGGTTTTGTCTGAACATTATGAGCGCAGCCGTCCGAAAGTTACCTATTCGGAATTTTTTTCCATGGTTGAAGCCAATCGCCGCGCCGGTAATATTGCCGGGGTCGTGCTGGGCGAAGATCGGGCTTATGTCACGCTGCGCGACGGGAAAATGTTTTCCGTGACAGTTCCCGTCAATGACCCGGAGTTGGTCAAGGCTTTGCGTGAAAATGTCGATAATTTTGTGATTAAATCGTCGAATTTGTTTTGGCTGAATGTGTTGAGTTTGTTATGGCCGCTGCTGATTCTCGGGATGATTATTTGGTTCGCGTATCGCGGTTCGCAGGCCGGCGGCAATCGGCTTTTTTCTTTCGGAAAAAGCCGATTGCACCAGGGCAACGAAAATCAGGCGAAAATTACGTTTAAAGACGTTGCCGGTGTCGATGAGGCAAAAGAAGAATTACAGGAAGTAATCGAATTTTTAAAGGACCCGAAAAAATTCCAGCGTTTAGGCGGGAAGATACCCAAGGGCGTGTTGTTAATGGGGCCGCCGGGCACCGGGAAAACTCTTTTGGCAAAGGCGGTGGCGGGGGAAGCAGGGGTGCCGTTTTTGAGCATCAGCGGCTCGGATTTTGTGGAAATGTTCGTCGGCGTCGGCGCCAGCCGCGTGCGTGATCTTTTCGAGCAGGCGCGCAAGGCATCGAAAGTCAGCGGCCGCGGCAGCATTATTTTTATCGATGAAATCGACGCGGTGGGCCGCCAGCGGTTTGCCGGCATCGGCGGCGGCCATGACGAACGCGAGCAGACGCTGAACGCTTTGCTGGTGGAAATGGACGGTTTTAATACGCAGCAGGGGATTATTCTCATGGCGGCAACGAACCGCCCGGATGTTTTGGATCCGGCGCTCTTGCGCCCCGGCCGTTTCGACCGGCAGATTGTCATCGACCGTCCGGATTTGAACGGGCGGGAAGCGATTTTGACGGTGCACGTGCGGGAAATAAAACTGGATCCGGCCGTTGATTTGAAAGCCGTGGCGCGGCAGACGCCGGGATTTTCCGGCGCGGACATCGCGAATATGGTTAATGAGGCGGCGCTGTTGGCGGCGCGATGGAATAAAGACGCGGTGACCATGGACGAATTGCAAAACGCTATCGAACGGGTGATTGCCGGGCCGGAGCGTAAATCGCGCGTGATCAGCCCGAAAGAGCGCTTGACCGTGGCGTACCATGAGTCCGGGCACGCGCTCCTGTCGCTGCTTGTCCCCGGAGTCGATCCTTTGCACAAAGTATCGATTATTCCGCGCGGCGCCGCGGCATTAGGATATACGTTACATTATCCGGAAGAGGACCGCTACATCATTTCCCGGCAAAATCTGCTCGGTAAGATAACGGTGAGCTTGGGCGGCAGGGTGAGCGAGGAACTGATGTTTCAGGAATTGACGACCGGCGCCGGTAATGATCTCGAAAATGCGACTCGCATTGCCCGGCGCATGGTGTGTGAATTCGGAATGAGTCAAGCTTTGGGGAATTTAACCTACGGGCAGCGGGAACACGAAGTGTTTTTAGGGCGCGATTTGCTGGAGCAAAAAAATTACAGTGAACAGACGGCATTGCTGATCGATCAGGAAGTGCGCCGGATTGTCGACGATTGTTACGCGCAGGCATTGCATCTGTTGACCGAGCATAAGGATAAATTGAAAAAATTGGCGGAGCGGCTTTTGGAAAAGGAAGTGATGGAATCGCGCGAAGTTCGGTTATTGCTGGATTTGCCCGATGAGTCTCCGGAAAACGGCGCGCAGAATTCTCCGGCTTCTGCGGATACTGCGGCTTGATGAGTAAGCGCGCGGGAGCCGGCATTTTTTTGCTGGAGTCGGGCCGGCCGGATTTGTTGTCGGAATCGGAAACGGCAGTATGGGGCTTGCGGCTGCGCCGGATCACGGCGGAACAAAGCGCGCTGCTGCGCCGGCAAGGGCAGGACTGCGGATTGTGGGTGTGTTCCGCGACCGGTGGACAAATGCTGGAGATAGCCGGCTGCGCGGCGTCGTGGCGTACATTTTTTGATCGGACGGGCGCGATGCCGGCGTCCCTGGGCCGGTTGGTTGCGCGGATGCGCCAGGCGCATGAGCGTGCCGCGCGCGATGTTTTTGATATCCGCTGCCGCGGCCGGCGGGTACGCCTCAGCCGCCGGGAACCGGCGGTGATGGGGATTTTGAATGTGACCCCGGATTCATTCAGCGACGGCGGCCGGTTTTTTGATCCGGGGGCGGCGGTGGCGCATGGCCTGGCGATGGACGCGGACGGCGCCGCGTTTATTGATATCGGCGCGGAATCGACGCGGCCGGGAGCGCGGGCAGTGCCGGCGAAGGAGCAGCTTCGCCGCTTGAAGCCGGTGGTAAAAGCGTTGTCCCGGCAGGTTGCCGCGGTGCTCTCCATCGATACGTCGAGCGCGGCGGTGGCCGATGCCTGCCTTGAATGGGGCTGCCGGATTGTTAACGATGTCAGCGCGTTGCGCCGGGATCGGCGGTTGGCGGCAGTGGTCGCCGGCGCCGGCGCCGGCGTGATTTTGATGCATATGCGCGGCACGCCGCGCACAATGCAGCGGCAGACGGCCTACGGCTGTTTGATCGCGGAAATTATGGATTTTTTAAGCCGGGCGATGCGGCGGGCGGAAGATGCCGGTATCGAGCGGCGGCGGATGATGGTCGACCCCGGCATCGGGTTCGGTAAAGACGCCGCGCAGAATTTGTCGCTGGTGCGGCATCTGGGGCAATTTCGGATGTTGGGAGCTCCCTTAGTGGTGGGAACCTCGCGGAAATCGTTTATCGGAGCAGTGCTCGACGCGCCGGTGAATGAGCGCGAGGCTGGAACAATCGCCAGCGTGGTATGCGCGGCGGAGCGCGGCGCGCATATTTTGCGCGTGCATGACGTGCGCGCGGCACGGCAGGCGGTTCGGTTGGCGTCGGCGATAGCCGCCGCACAATAGGCAGAGGCAGCGGATGACGGGTTCCGTGGTAGATTTCCTGAAGATGATTTTGGAAATTTTGATTATCTGGACGATCGTGTATCGCGTGCTGCTGTTCGTGCAGGGCACGCGCGTGGTTCAGGTTTTGCGCGGCTTCCTGGTGCTGCTGGCCCTGTTTGCCGTGACCACTTTTTTGGAATTGAGCGTTCTCAACTGGCTGCTGACGAAAGTGTTCGCGCTTTCGGTGCTCGGGTTTCTGATTATTTTTCAGCCGGAAATACGCCGCGTGTTGACTCAGTTGGGACAGACGTATTTTGAATTGCTCGCGCCGGTGCCGGAAGAAGGACTGGTCAATAAAATAAGCCAATCGTTATTGAGCCTGGCGCAGAAACGTATCGGGGCGTTGATTGCGTTTGAACAGGGGATTGGGTTGAAGGCGTTTATCGAGACCGGGGTGCGGCTTGACGCGGCGGTGACGACGGAGTTGATTACGACGCTTTTTTCGCCGCTGGGGCCGCTGCATGACGGCGGCGTAATCATTGCCGGCGGGCGTGTGGTTGCGGCGGGGTGTTTATTTCCGTTGTCCCAGAAAGAAAATATCGACCGTCAGTTCGGCACACGGCATCGCGCGGCGTTGGGTTTGAGCGAAGAAACCGACGCCGTGGTGGCCGTCGTTTCCGAAGAAACCGGAAAAATTTCCATAGCCTATCACGGGGAATTGCGGCAGGATGTTGCCGGCAGTGATTTCGCGTTCGCGTTGAAAGACGTTTTGCAGCAGAAAAAACCGGAACGGATTTCCTGGTTGTTGCGAGGAAAAAAATATGCACACAGTCCGCGGGCTTAAAACAGTCCCTCACGGCGTGCTTAAACTGTTGAGTTTGCTGCTGTCCGTCGTGTTGTGGTTTTATGTGACGACGGATTTGCGCAAAAGCCGCCAGGATATCGCGTACCGTGAAATAAAAAACATCCAGGTAAGCATTATGGGCGACGAGCTGCTTTTGGGGAAAAATTTGGTAAGCGTCGAATTGGAACAGTCGACGGTGGACGTGCGGGTTCGCGGCGTGGAGCAGGAATTGGCGCGTTTATCCGCGGCGGATGTAACGGCGTATGTGGATGTGCGGGGGTTCCGCCCCGGGAAAACATATAATTTGGTCGTGCGGGTGGTGCTGCCGGAAAATATCCTCTTGGTCGGCGCGGCGCCGCGCGTGCGGGTATTGATAAAGGATGCGCAGGTTCAAATATGAAGAAAACGTGCAAAAAACTTTTCGGTACGGATGGAATCCGCGGCGCTTTTGGGCAGTGGCCGCTGACCCGGCCGCTGGTCGAGTCGGCAGGGATGGCGGCCGGCCGCTGGCTGAAAAAAAGATTCCCCCGGCAGCGGCCGGCGGTGGTGATCGGCAAAGATACGCGCGCTTCCGGTACGACCATCGAACGCTGGCTGCGCCGCGGGTTGGCGGCGGAAGGCGTGGATGTTTATTCCGCCGGGGTCGTTCCGACGCCCGGCCTGGCCTATCTGGCGCATACCGCCGCCGTGCAGTTAGGCATTATGATTTCGGCGTCGCATAATCCGGCCGATGATAATGGGATAAAATTTTTTAAGCACAACGGCTATAAATTGCATGATCGCGAAGAAGAGCGTCTGGAACGCCTGATTGCCGCTGCGGAACACGATCAGCGTCGCAGGAAAACCGCGGCAATTCCGCCAAGCCGGCGAATGAGCACGGCCGGTTATCTTGAGCACCTCGCGGCCAGCGCCGGTGGGGTTTCGCTTGCCGGCCGGAAAATTGTCGTCGATTGCGCGCAGGGAGCGGTATGCGGTTACGCGGTGCGCTTGTTTGAAAAGCTCGGCGCGGCGGTTGTGGCGCTCGCCGCTGCTCCGGACGGGAAAAATATCAACCATGGCTGCGGATCTTTGTATCCGGAAATGATGGCGGAAACGGTTAAACGGCAGCGGGCGGACATGGGGTTTTCCTTTGACGGCGACGGAGACCGCGTTATTGTCTGCGATGAACGGGGTGTGGTCCGCGACGGGGATTATATGATGGCGGCGATCGCGCGGTATTTGCTCGCGGAAAACCGGCTGCCGAGCCGGGCTGTCGTCGGAACGTCGATGAGCAATTTTGGTTTGGAAAAGGCCTTGGCGGAACTGGGCGTTTCCTTGGTGCGCGCGGATGTCGGAGACAAATATGTCCTGCAGGAAATGTTCGCGCACAAAACGAATTTCGGGGGCGAGCAGTCCGGCCATATTATTTTTCTTGATTATGCGACTACCGGGGACGGGATGTTGACTGCCGTGCAATTGGCGCGGATGGCCGCGCGCAGCGGCAAGCCGCTCAGCCGGCTGATGCGGGGCTTGAAAAAATATCCGCAGTTGTTGGTGAATGTGCGGGTGCGGGATAAGCGGCCGTTTGCGGAAATTCCGGCAGTCAACCGCGCGGTTGAGCAGGCGCAAAGGCAGCTCGCCGGCAACGGCCGGCTGGTACTGCGTTATTCCGGCACCGAGCCCCTGGCCCGCGTGATGGTCGAGGGCGGGAAGAAAACGGAGATCACCGCGCTGGCGCGGAAGATCGCGGCGGTTATTGAACGTGAATTAGGAGCGGGCGCATGATCCGTTTGGGCGTGAATATCGATCATGTTGCCACCGTGCGCCAGGCGCGCGGCGCCGTGGAGCCGGATCCGGTGGCGGCGGCGGTTGTGGCGGAATTGGGCGGCGCGGACGGAATCACGGTGCATTTGCGCGAGGATCGGCGGCATATCAACGACCGGGATGTTGCGTTGCTGCGCCAAACCGTGCGCACGCGTTTGAATCTGGAAATGTCCGCGGCAAAGGAAATCGTGGCGATCGCCGGCCGGATTAAACCGGATCAGGCGACGCTGGTTCCGGAACGCCGCCGGGAATTAACGACGGAAGGCGGTTTGAACGTCAGCGGTAATTTGCCGCAGCTCAAAGCGGTGGTTGCCGGTTTGCAGCGCAAATCCGTGGCGGTGAGCCTGTTTATTGATCCGCGGGAAGAACAGGTGGCGGCCGCGGCAAAAACCGGCGCCGCCGCCGTGGAATTGCATACCGGCGCGTATGCGCGGGCGCCGGCCGGCGATGAACCGCGGCAATTGTCGCAATTAGCGGCGGCAGCGGCCCAGGCGCATTCTTTGGGGCTGCGCGTTTATGCCGGTCACGGTTTGAATTATCGGAATGTTGCCGGTTTGCTGCAGGCAGCGCCGGAAGTGGAAGAATTAAATATCGGGCACGCGATTGTCAGCCGGGCATTGTTTGTCGGTCTGGAAACAGCCGTTCGGCAGATGAGGGAATGTATGGTTATGGCGCGGAAACGAACGTGATGAGGCGGCAATGGTGATTGGCTGCGGAACCGATATCGTAGAAACGGAGCGGTTTAAAAACGCGGTGCGCCGTTGGGAACAAAGTTTTCTGGAGCGGGTGTTTACCGCGCGGGAAATTGCCTACGCGATGCGGCGGCGTTTTTATCAGGAACATCTGGCGGCGCGTTTTGCCGCCAAAGAGGCGGTGTTTAAAGCGTTCGGCGACGGGTTTTCCCGGATCAATTTTAAGGATGTGGAAATAATTAACGACGAGAACGGCCGGCCGCGCGTGCTTTTGTATGGCGTTTTGGAGCAGCTGCGCCGCTCCCGGCAGGTCAGCAGTATTCTAATCAGCCTGTCGCACAGCCGCGCTTACGCGCAGGCCATGGCGCTTCTGATCAGCGATGGAACACATGCCGCTAAAACGTAATGTTTCTTTTTTGCGGCGGGATCCCGCCGCGCATAAGGGCAGCTGCGGCCATGTGCTGGTAGCCGCCGGATCGCGGGGTATGGCCGGCGCGGCGTGTTTGTGCGCGCAGGCGGCGTTGGTCAGCGGGGCCGGAAAAGTGACGTTGGCTCTGCCGCGAAGCGTTGAGCCGATAGCGGCAGCCAAGCTTACGGAAGTTATAACGCTGCCGTTGCCGGAAACGACCGCAGGGGCTCTCTCGCTGCGGTCGAAACGGTTGTTGCGCGCCGCGGCGGAAAAAGCCACGGTCGTCGCTATCGGTCCGGGGCTGTCCGGGCAGGCACAGACCCGGCAATTAGTGCGCGCGCTTATCGGGGAATTGAACGCGCCGTTAGTTATTGATGCGGACGGGTTGAATGCGCTTGCGGGGGCGACGGCTTTGCTGCGGGAAGCGCGCGCCGGCGTCATTGTCACGCCGCACCCGGGAGAAATGTCGCGTTTAACCGGCGCGCCGGTCGGCAGCGGCGAAAAACAAAGAATAGCTGTTGCAAAGGGCTTTGCCGCTATGTATAATAGTGTAACTGTTCTCAAAGGCGCCGGAACGATCATTGCCGGCCCGGACGGCGCGGTTGCCCGGAACGCGAGCGGAAATCCCGGTATGGCCAAGGCCGGTTGCGGCGATGTGCTGACCGGAATAATCGCCGGCTTTATCGCCCAGGGCGCACCGCTTTTTTCGGCGGCGCGCATGGGTGTTTTTGTGCATGGCCTGGCGGCCGATTATGCATGCCGGCGGATGGGCGTGCATAGTTTGTTGGCCACCGATATAATAGGTTCTCTGCCGCAGGCGTTGCAGGCGGTGATAAAAAAATATATGCAGTAAGGCTGGCGTGGCGCAATGGTAGCGCAGCTGACTTGTAATCAGCTGGTTGGGGGTTCAAATCCTCTCGCCAGCTCCAAAATTTCTCTATTTGTGCGGGCAGGTGGCCGAGCGGAAATGGCAGGAGACTGTAAATCTCCCGGCGACGCCTACGGAGGTTCGAATCCTTCCCTGCCCACCATTTTTTTATCCCCGGCTCTATGCTATGGTTCGCGGGAGTAGTTCAATGGTAGAACAATGGCCTTCCAAGCCATATATGAGGGTTCGATTCCCTTCTCCCGCTCCACTTGTGTGCAGTTCTTCGTATTTTTTCCGCTCAAACGTTGTGCGCGGCATTGCCTTTTCAGGGTGTTGAAGGAGGATTCATGGCGCAGTACCGGGTATATGCGATTTTTGCGTGTTTTTTCTTTTCCGGCGCCGCCGGTTTGATGTATGAAGTCGTGTGGGCGAAATATATGGCCTTGTTGGTCGGCGGCACGGCATACGCCCACGCTTTGGTCTTGGCGGTTTTTATGGGCGGGTTGGCGGTCGGAAATGCGTTTTTGGGGCGTCGGGTTGACCGTAGTTCTTCCCCCTTGCGTTTGTTTGCCTGGTTTGAATTCGGGATTACCGTTTGGGGCGTTTCTTCGCATTATCTGTTTATGGTTGCGCGGGATTTTTTAACCGGCAGCGCGCGGCAGGGAGGATGGCCGGCGTTGTTTTTTTACAGCACGGCATGTGCCGCCGGAGTTTTGATTATGGCGCCGGCAACGATCCTGATGGGCGGGACATTGCCGGCGTTGAGTAAATGGTTGATTCGCGCTTTTGCGGCGCGCGGCCAGTGTGTCGCGCGTTTATACGCGGTCAATAGTATCGGCGCCGTCGTCGGGACCGGATTGGCCGGATTTTTGTTCATTCGCGCGATGGGTCTTGCCGCAACGGTTACGCTGGCCGCCATGCTGAATTTTTTTTCCGCCCTGATTTCCCGCACTGTGTGCGCGCGGGAGGAATCCGCCGCCGGGCCGGAAAATTCGCCGGCTGGCGTTTCGGCTGCGCCGCCGGCCGGTTACGTTAATTCCCGCCGGGTGACGGCGGTTATCGCCGGCGGTATTTTCCTGTCCGGTTTTACGGCGATGTCCTATGAACTGGTTTGGACGCGGCTGTTGAGCATGATTTTCGGATCGTCGACGTACGCGTTTTCTTTGATGCTCATGGCTTTCATCAGCGGGATAAGTATCGGGGCGGCAGTGATGAGCCGGTATATGCCGCCGGAATCGCGCACGCTATCCTGGTTTGCCTGGATTCAGGCGGCAATCGCCGTGTGTGTGGCTTTGACCGTGCCTTGTTACGGATTGTTACCGCTGCTTTTTTTTAAAATTCGCGCCTTACTGTCGCCGGTCGCCGGGGCAATGCCCTGGTATTTCGGCGCCATGTTTTTGTTTTGTTTTATTCTGATGCTCGTTCCGACTATTTTATTGGGGATGACCCTGCCGTTGGCCAGCCGCTGCGCCATCGACGACCTGCGCGTTGCCGGCCGGCGCATCGGCAATGTGTTTGCGGCGAATACCGCCGGCAATATTTGCGGCGCTTTATTCTGCGGGTTGCTGCTGATTCCCACGGCCGGATTACGCGCAGCGCTGAACATGGGAATTGTGATCAATGCCGCTACGGCGGTCGCCGTGTTTGTGGCCGTTCGCGTCGGTGTTCCGAATAAAACGTCGGTGCGGTGCGGCGTGGCGCTGGCCGCGGGGGCCATCGGGTTTACGATGATTGTGCCCGCCTGGGATCCGGCGGCATTTGCGCTGCAGCCGTTTCGCGCGCGCGGGTTTGTCGACGGCCGCGCGGCCTTTGAACAGGCAAAACGTTCCAGCCGGGTAATTTTTGCCAAAGATGGCGCTACTGCCACCGTGGTCGTTACCGAATCTCCCGCGGGAGAGCGGGCGTTGTTGATTAACGGCAAACCGGATGCGTCAACGCGCGGTGATTTGCCGTCGCAGATTCTTTTTGGGCAAATCCCTCTGCTGATTAAAGACACCGCCGCACAAGTGTTGGTCATCGGCTTCGGCAGCGGGATTACCGCCGGTTCCGTATTGCGGCATCCGGTCGCGGCGGTGGATGTCGTGGAGATATCGCCGGAAGTGCTGGAAGCCGGAAGATTGTTCGCCGCGGCCAATCATGACGTGCTACAGGATCCGCGGCTGCAGGCGCATATTGAAGACGCGAAAATTTATTTGCAGCGCACGGCGAAAAAATATGACGTCATTGTGGCGGAGCCGTCCAATCCCTGGATGAGCGGTGTGGCGGATTTATTCAGCGAAGAATTTTTTCTTGAATGCCGGCGCCATTTGCGGGAAGGCGGAATTATGGCGCAGTGGGTGCAGGGGTACGAACTGACCGACGCGACGTTTGAAGTGATTATGCGGACGTTTTTACAGTGTTTTCCCGAAGTCAGCGTGTGGAATACGGGAATCAATGATTATTTGTTGTTCGGTTCCGAGCAGCCGCTCTCCCTTGATGTTGCGGCGTTAACCGCGCGGATGGCTGCTGAGCCGGTGCGCCAAGAATTGGCGCGCGTCCAGATGGAAGGCGTGCCGGCGTTGTTGACGCTCCAGATGGCCGGAAACGATTTTACGAGAAAAATGGTTTGGGAAAAAGGCGTGACGAACAGCTTGTATTACCCGACGTTGGAATTTGACGCGCCCTTGGGATTATTTCTCGGGGCGGTGCCGCAGATTATTGTCCGGCGGCTTGACGAACGGCGCCTGCCCTTGGAAAAAGCCGGGCTGTATCTGAGTGCGTATCTGCGCCAGCAGCCGCTGAGCTCCGACGATTGCCGGCGCATGGTGGCGCATTTAACCGCGGATATCAACCGCGCGACGGCGAACGTGGAAGTATATCGGTCGTTGATTCTGCACTGGTGCGGTATCGATCCGGATAATATTCAGGCACAGTATGCGCGCGCGAAATATTTTGTCGAGCATGTCGAAAACAGCCTGCCGTTCTGGGAAGAGATTGCGCGGGGCCCTTTGACCGATTCCCAGCTGAAAGAATACGCGGAAGTAGCCGTGCGCCGGTATGAGGAGATACATTCGCTGTTTTATCCGGAAGCGTTTTCCCGGATTATGCAAATTCTCCAGGAGTGCGCGCAGCGGTCCGAACGCGATACGGGGGACTATTTCCGGCAAATGGCGGTTGCGGCGTTGAGTATGGGCGATGCGGATTCTGCGGCGGCATATTTCGAGCAGGCAGCGGCCGCGCCGCCGGATCCGGCGGCGCAGCCGCGGGAGCGAATCGCCGTTTGGGAATTCGCGGTACAGTCGTTTTTACGATACGGCGAATTTGCCCGGGCGGTGCAGTATGCCGAAAAAATCCGGCGCCTGGATCCGGCAAATACCGTCGCGCGTCTGGTGTTTGACTATGCCGCTGTCCAGCGGCAACCGTGAGGCCGGATCGATGGGAAGCAGCGTCGTATTTTTTAGGCCGGTCGTCGATAGCCGCGATATCACCGCGGTGCAGTATCAGTTCCGCCAACTGTTGAAAAAAAGCGATATCTGCCGGGTGTTTCGGCGGGGTGATTTTGTCCCGATCAAGATGCATTTCGGCGAAAAAGGCAATACCGGCTATGTGCGCGCGCCGGTCGTCAAATCCCTGGTGGACCGGCTTAAATCATTCGGCGCAAAACCATTCGTGACCGATACTAATGTGCTCTATCCGGGAGCGCGGACGAATGCCGTCGATCATTTGTCGCTTGCCGAAGAACATGGTTTTTCCGCGGCGGCGTTGGGCTGTCCGGTGCTGATTGCCGACGGTTTGTTCGGCGAAAATGCGCAGGAGGTACCCTTGTCCTTGAAGCATTTTCAGAGCGCGAGCATCGCGCGGCCGTTTACCGGCCTGGAAAGTTTAGCGAGCATCGCCCATGTCACCGGCCATGTGTTGACCGGGTTTGCCGCGACGCTGAAGAATCTCGGCATGGGGATGGCTTCGCGCGCCGGCAAATACCGGCAGCATGCCGGGATCGCGCCGCAGATTATCGCCGCGCGTTGTACGCGCTGCGGCCGTTGTCTCCAGATCTGCCCGGCGGCGGCGATCCGTGAACAGGAGGATGCGGTGCGCATCGATACGGCGCGCTGCGCGGGGTGCGCCGCCTGTGTCGTGGCCTGCGGGGCTGCCGCCGTGCGTTTGGATTTCAGCGC
>JAMWCB010000071.1 GCA_023819605.1 Candidatus Omnitrophota bacterium | reverse complement strand
GCCATACCCAGAGCGCGAGAACTATGATGAAAACTATCCAACGCCCATGCCTGCCCCTTGCATCCCAACACCAACACCAAGGCAACTACGACACCGCCGCTCCAGTTTCTCCCCATATACCCTCCTTTTACCCGTCGACACATTCCCCGTTAACGCCATATACTATTCCGCATCATCCACAGGCCAAGAATTATTATAAAGATTCCCAGCGCCCGATGCAACCACTGTTCTTTAATTTTACTGGTCAACCACGGCCCGACCGGCGCAGCGAGCATTGCCCCGACCGTCAAAGCCGCCAATAATTCGCCCCGCATCACTTCCGCAGAAAATAGCCACCGCAGATATTCCGGCCAGGCCGCCGCAACCGGCTCCGGATACTGCCGAACCGTTCGAAGCAGAACATACGCACAAAATGAAGCCAGGCAAATCGGCGCCTCCGCCAATGTCGTCACACCGATCGAGGCCCGCGCGCGCCGGCCGGCCAGAATTTGCCCGGCCGTAACCACCGGCCCAAACCCGCCGCCGGACAAGCCCTTATTAAACGCGCTGATCACGCCGATCAAAACCATCACGCGCCCGGACACATTACCCCGCGGTTGCTCTGCCTGCCGCACCGCCTCAAGCGTATGGGGTGTGTCCGCATGCTCCGCGGCGCAAACAACGCGCCGGCGAAGCAACAGCAAGCTTCCCATAAAAATAACTAGTCCGGCGATATACCATTTCAACACCGCCGGTGGCATTTGCATCGCCAGCATGGCCGCCGCTATCGTCGCGATAATGCCCAAACCGCCGACCATGACCGCAAACTTCAAATCAAAAGACCGGAGCAAAAATGACACATTGGCGAAACGATGATGAAAAAAAGCGGCGGAAAAACCGCCGCACGCCTGCGAAAAAAGAATCGCCGGCGTCGCGATAATCGGTTCAATACCCGCGATTGCCAAGACCGGCGCCAGAATCGTCCCGTATCCCATACCCAAGGCCGCGTCGATACATTCACAAACAAATGCCAACGCAGCCACCTGCACAAAATCCATTTTGGGGTCAGCCCTTGAAACTTGAAATAACTCGTTCAACCAACTCGCGGCACTCGTTATCCTGTCCGATCAGGCTCTCAACGTCAGCGCACGCTTTGCTCACTGCTGAAAAACTAATATTAAAATAATCCCCTAGTTGCTGATTCGTTCCGCCGCTGCATTTGCGCAAAACGTAAATAGCTACTTTCCGAGCTATGCAGCTGCGCTGTCGACGGCGCAGATCATCAACCGGCATTTTCAAAAGGTCTGCAGCCCTCGCCATAAGCGCAGGGATATCCCTACGGTTCTCAATCTGACGCCGATTACTCACCTCCGCTTTATTGCGCAGCGGCTCTATTTTTTTTAATTGCTCTTCAACAAACGATTCACTGCCCAAAACCATTCCGGCACGCACTTCCGAAAACGGCGAAAAACGCATACCCATCCCGTCGGCAACAAATCGCCGATAATCCGCAGCAGTCATACCAATATAAGCATGAAGTTTTTCCCAATCAATGAGATCTCTCGCCGCTGCCACTACATATGACTGATAACTACTCCATTTATAATTTTCTGGGGAATCGACAATCTTCGCCCGGACGGGATTTAAATGAATATATCTCGTTAGTTCTAATAAATAACTATCTTTTTCTACAAGAATTGATTTATATCTTCCTTGAAATAAATGCCCGCACGTTTTCCGCTTTCGATTGAAATAGACGGTATAGGAACCGTTGAGATAATGCATCACCTGCGACAAATTTGCCTGGCTGGTTTCGAGAAGGAGGTGGTAATGATTGCTCATCAGGCAATACGCGTAAATCCAGCAACGATAGTGCTGTTTGGCAAGGCGCAAATATTTCAAAAACTTGCAGTAATCGCTTCCATCGGCAAAAATCCGTTTCCGATTATCACCGCGACTTGAAATATGGTAAAGACAATTTTCCCCCTGAATTCGCAACGGTCTGGCCATAGACTTACCCTAACATACCGGATACCAGCGGTCAAGTTATTTCAAAATTCAAGGGCTGACCCCAGAGGTGCAGTTTTTCTTATGCCACAACGCCGGAAGCATCAGCGCCAACAGTAACAAGCCTGCCCCATACTCATAATTCGCGTGGCAATGATTTGCCGAACCAGTAACCAAAGCCGTATTATTACCCAACCATCCCCACAAAATATTGAATAATGCGCCACACAGCGCCGCAATCAGGACAATGCTCGCCACATATAAACAAAAGGATGTTTTGCCTAACTTGCTGCGGACAAACGACAACGTTATGGTATTCGTTGCCGGGCCGACAATCAAAAAAACCAACGCCGCTCCCGGCGAAAAACCGGCGCCGATCAGCGCCGCGGCAACCGGAATCGACGCGGTTGCGCACACATACAACGGCACGCCGATCAACAGCGCGAAGAGAAAATCCCACGGCTGCGTTATGTACCGCGCCGCAAAATCAGCGGGAATAAAAACGCTGATTGCCGCGCCGAGCGCGACCCCGATGAATAAGGATTTGCCAATATCCCGCGGTATATCCACATAGGCAAAACGCCAAAAATCACGCCACCCCCGGCGCACGGCAGGCACGTGCACACGCGGTGTAGGCGCAGCAACAGTCGCCTTCGCCGCGTTGCTGCCTCCTTCGACTAAATAATCAATCACGCCTAAGGTTATTCCGGTGAAAGCAGCAGCCACCGGACGAAAAACCGCGAACAGAGGCCCCATTAACGCGTACGTGGCTAATATTGAATCTACCCCGGTTGTCGGCGTGGATACTAAAAAAGCCAATAAACTTGATTTATGCGCCCCGTCTTTACGCAAGGCGCTGACCAAGGGAATTACGCCGCAGGAACACACCGGCAAAGGGATACCCAGCACGGTTGCGTTGAGAATCGAACGCACTCCCGGCTTGCCGAAGTGCCGCACGACAAAATCTCTTCCTAAAAATAAATGCAACACCCCAGCGACCGTCAAGCCCACTAAAAGATAGGGGGCCATCTGCATCCACAAAACGCTCACGTGCCGAATAAAATCAATGAAAATCTGCATCAGTTCACCCTTTTTATATTAGATGCAGTACGACGATGTTTGGTTACGGAAAACGATGGGTGGAAAGATAGTGAAACGCCGCCAGGCAGGCTTTAGATCCTTCGCCGCAGGCAATGATTATCTGTTTTTCCGGCACGCTGGTTACATCGCCGGCGGCAAAAACTCCTTCCACATTTGTCCGGTTATGGCAATCGACGACTATTTCCCCCTGTGTGTTACGTTCCAGAATCGTAGCGAACTCTGCGTTGGGAATCAACCCGATTTCCACGAACACTCCTTGCACGGCAAGCGTTCGCTGACGCCCGGCCTGTTCGATTTCAATGCCCTGAACAAATTTCTCCCCGAAAATCCGTTGGACGCGGGCGGCGGTGATAATTTCCACATGCGCCGCTGCTTTCAATTTTTCCTGCATCACCGCGTCGCCGCGCAACGCCGGACCGGCCTCAAGCACATATACGTTCGGACAAAGCCGCATCAACTGCAGCGCCGCATCCAGCCCGGAATTGCCCCCGCCGACGACGGCCACCGGTTTGCCCTTAAACAGCGGCCCATCGCACGTCGCGCAATACGTGACGCCGCGATTGCGGAACTGTTCCTCTCCGGGCACATTCAAGGTGCGCGACCGCTTACCGGTCGCCACAATCACACTGCGCCCGGCATACTCGGATTGATCAGTGGTAACCGTGAAAATTTTTCCGGTCCGGCTCACCACCGCAATTTTTTCCGGCATATGCACATCGATCCCGAATGCTTCGATATGCTCCTGAAACTTTAACGTCAATTCCGGACCGGTGATGAATTGATAACCGGTATAATTCTCGATGTCGCCGCTCCAGGCCGCCTGGCCGCCGATATCCTGGGAAATCAGGGCAAAATCTATTTTTTTCCGCGCCGCATATACCGCAGCGGTAATCCCGGCCGGCCCGGCGCCGAGAATAAGCAAATCAAATTCCTTCATGCGCGCGTACCCATATTTTTTTCTTGTATCCGCATATACCGCTCACGGCACCGTTTTTCTTCATCTGCTTCCGCTGCCTTCAAAAACTATAACGCAGCCGCGTATAAATATTTTTATTGCGCTGCGCCTGCCCGAATTCGGTCGTGGCCTCTTCACCCCAGGCAAGATTGGCGCCACTCGTCCAATGCAGGCTGTCACTGATATCATAGGAAAGCGACGGCCGCCAATAAGTATCCCGATCGCTGGGCGAATAAAACAAAAAGAGAGTCGCGCGCACAGTCTGCTGCTTGAATAATTTCGTCAGCCGCAGGGTGCACAAATGGCGAACTTCATCCCAGACATAATCCCCCGGCGCTAAAGCGTCCTGCAGCCTCCCGTAATCCAGCGTCTGCTCAATTAAATACTGGCCGCCGGCGCTCCAGTCATTGCCCAAATCTTTACTATAACCGGCCATCGCCTTAAGTTGAGAATTTTGAATAAGCCGATTTTTCCCGCTGGTATCCTCGACCGACTGATAATACCCGGTTTCGGCATGAACAATGCCGCCCAGCCCCGGACCGCGCAGGCTGGCTCCCACGCTGTTTAACCGTGGATAATAGAGTTCCCGGCGGCTTTCATCCAAATATCCGACAGGATTTTTGTAAAACCCCCGGAATAGATACACCGCCGCTTCATAACTTCCCAGTGTCCGGTAGATGCGCGCCGCCACTTCCGTGTTTTCCACCTGCGCCGGTTGTTCTACCAAACGCCGGTCAGACTCAATGCCGGCAATCCCGGCCTGGAACGGGTCAAAAAACGACAGGCGATCGCCGTCAAAAACCGTATTCGGCGTGAAAAACGGAATAACGACAATATCCGCATTGATCTGAGCCGCGTACAGTGAACATTTCAATCCATCGCTGGGCTTCTTCAAGTATTCATCGTCACGGCCGATATAAAACGAAATGTAATCTTTAGGAAAAAGATCATTGATGAACAGGTAATCGCCGGTTCCCCAGGTAAAAACCTGCCGTCCGATTTTACAGTCCAGCCACTCCCGCGGCGACAGCGCAAGGTTCAACGACCGAACATCTATGCCGGTTTTGCCGCCGAAATATTCATCGAGAAACAAATCTGCCTTCGCATCAACAACGCCGTACCAATCCGCGAGCACTCCTTTGTCCGGACGATACAATGTCTTGAGCTGCACGCGTTGTTCCCCATAATTAAAGCTATCGCTCTTCGTCGTATCATCGGAAAGCTTTACGCCCAACGCCGCCTCGGCAAAACCATGAAGGAGCGGGCCGTTTTCACCGCCGATTTGTATACCCGCGCGCGCCGACACACACATCCCGAAGATCAGAAACGCACCCACCACATAAACCGCGACTATTTTAACCATTTTTCCGGAGGCCTCCGCAAATAACGTTCCGTAAACACGGTTTCATCCATGCCCAGATCGTATTCCACATTGGTAAATTCGGTAACCGTCGCACCGCCGGCAGCCAAATCCGTGGCTTTGGATTTAACCACCGTCGGATGCCCCTGAATATCTTTAAATTCCACTGCCTCAACCACCCGGCTCAGCTTGCCCTGCTTATCATAATACTCGCCTTTGACCGGCAGAAAGTTATCTTTACGGATGGAAACGTCGAAATACGAAAATTCCACAGCCATCGATTCTATCGGCGTATTACGTACCACATACACGGCGTCATCTTCACGCAGCAACTCGTGTTTATCCAACGATAACGCCCGGCCGGAAATATCTTCATACAAAAAATGCGATCCGACAAAACTCGAACGTTTATCACTGGCCGCAATGCGGCGGACCAAATCCAAGGCCGGCAGATACATCCAGCGATCATCATCTTTATCCACATTCTTCCAGACCATATAGGACATATCCCGCACATCCGCCGGCTCGCGAAAATAAACGTAATATTTCTGCGCGCCGCCATCAACCATATCCAGACGCAGAATCGTAAAAACGCGTTTACGCGAACGTCCCTGGCTATCGGTAATCGTCATCGCCACCTGCGCCCGGCCGTCGCTGCCTTCATAGTACGCCACGGTATTGGCCTTGGCCACAATTTCATCCACGGTCAACGGCGCCGCGTTGCCTGCCCCGCCGGCGCACAAAAACAGGCATAGTCCCGCAAGACCGAAAATCTTACACATTTTTTCCCTCCTTTTTTTCCAAACGGCACGCTGCCGACGCGGAAACGCGCGAACAAACGCCGCCCATCACCGCGACGATCGCCACACTGATCGACAGCGACGGCCCCCATCCGGCCAACGAATAGCCGCGTAAAATATAGATCACGGTTACCGCCACCGCGGCGGACACAATAAAACAATTTCCGCATTGGCAAAACATTTTACTCTCCGGCTGCGCTAAGACGGTTTTCTGCGCAAGATTAGTGATTGCCGGCAGAATAAACATCGTCGAAAAACTCGAAACAAACATAATCGTAAACATAAAAAATCCCACCGTGCGGTAGGGCACCAACGGCGCCGCCAGCAACGGCAGAAACCCGATAGCGATGATTAGGGCATTTTTAATAATCGCCCGCGCCGGCCCCTGAAACATCTGCGTGCTTGTTTGTTCCCATGACCGGTTCACCGCGTATAATTCGCGCGACCGCTGAATAAAATGTATCGCGTAGTCGATCGACAAACCCAAGGTCAATGCCGAGAGCACCGCCACGGGCATATCGTAATCCTTACCGAAAAATCCGAGCAGGCTATAAATAAATACAATGGTGATCGTCAACGGGATCATCGAAATCAAACCCAGCGCCGCGGACCGGAAGAGAAACGCCATCATAAAAAATACGATGATAAAACTGCCGAAAAAATTCACGAGCATGCCGACAACCATTTTATTCTGCCACACTAAATTAATATACGTCAGGCCTGCCCAATGATGCTCCAACGCGAACGGCGCCGCCTGGCTGCCCAGGAAACTTTCTACCTGCCTGACCACGCGATCCATATCGCGATTATCGCCGCTCTTGAGCTGGATCCAGAGATTGAGCTTGGCGGCATCGGGAGTAGTCATGTGCCATAAATCATCGGGTTTATGTGAATTTTCATAGGAGATTAAACATTGGGAAACAGCCGCTTTTGTATCGGGAATACGATAGTTCTCCGGCTGGCCGCCGAGCAATTCCATATACACTTTTTTTACCACATCCACTAACGACGTGGATTTACCAACATCCCCCTGTTCCGCCAAATACCGCTGCAGGCGCTCAATATAGCGCAACATTTCCGGTTCCTTGAAGATTTCCGCGGATTTGTCGTGCGCTTCCAAGATTAGATACGCGGTATAGGTGCCGCCGAAATGGTGATTGAGCACTTCATCGGCAATCCGAATGCGATGCCCGGCGGTAAACCAGCGCACCGGATTGTCGTTGACCGTAATGCGGCTAATCCCGTAGCCGGAAACAATCACCACGACAACAGACAGCACGACGATCAACCGGGAACGCGCCAGGATGAAGCGGCGCAGTCCGGCCAATGCCCGGCCCAACAAATCCGAGGCTTCACCTCCCTCCCCGGCCGGCGCATGTATTTTACGCAGTTTCTCTTCGTTCAACAACGCGATATACGCCGGGATAAAGGTCATCGTGAGCAGCCAGGCGACCATGACGCCGATGGCCACGAACACACCGAAAGCCTGTACCGGCGGAATATCGGAAAAGGACAACGAAAAGAATCCGACCGCCGATGTCAGCGAGGTGTACAACATGGCCGTAAACAATTCATCCATAACCGCAAACACCGCCGGATCGCGCTTGCCGAGACGCCGGTATTGCTCAAAAAAACTGCTCAGAATATGCACGCAATCCAAAACTGCTATCGGCATCAAGAATATCGGGATCATCGAACTCATGATATGCACCGGAAAACCGAAGCCGATCAGCAACCCCATGGTGATTAAAACCGTCGCAATCGCCACGAGCATCGGAGACATAATTAACGTCAGACTGCGAAAAAACCACCACATCAGCAAAAAAATAATCAGTCCGGCCAGCGGCGCAGACACCGCCATCTGCTTAAACATCTCCACACCAAAGGTGTCCTCCGCCACCGGCAAGCCGGTGATATGATATTTCTCCTCGCCGAAGAACTGTTTGACAATCGCAAAAACCTCCTGGGAAATCCGATAACTCATATTCTTCTGCTCAATGGGTAAATAGAGACACAGCGCTTTACCGTCCTCGGAAACCAGCGTGCCGTTAAACATCGGATTGTCCTGCGCCTCCGCGCGGATACGCAACGCCTCTTCCGCGGTGGTAATCGGGCCAGGCATCAATCGTTCAAAGATAACGCTGCCCAACTCGCCCTGCCGGATATTATCTTTGATCGACGGAGCGATTAACTCCCGACTGATTACCCCCGGAATATTTTTCACCTGCTCGGTAATCGCGTAAATCGTATTCAACGTTTGCACGTTAAAAACGCCCTGCGGGTTATTTTCATTGACGATGCCCAACACGATAAAATCGTACAGCCCGAATTCTTTTTTTACCTCATGATGAAACACCCGCACAAATTCTTTTTCCGGCAGCATATTTTCCGGATCCGTGTCCACTTTCAGGCGCGGGAATTGCGCCACAGAAACAGCGACAGACAAAACGGTCACTGCCATGATCAACCGCGGATGATGCACGGAAAAACGGATTAATTTACGAAACATGCACAGAGCTCCTTTCCTGCCGACGGCGGGAAACAATCAGCCAGCTTATGCCCAAAGCAGCTATCCCAAACGCCAATCCAATCACGACATACCCCAGAAGCACGGGGACAATAATTTTCACCACCGACACGTCCCAAATCATCTGCCAGGAAAAATCTTTCAGCAGATCCTGCCATGACTGCCGCAACGCCGCAACGGAAAGTCCGGTCAGCCAGGCGCCGACCTGCAGCGACGCGAGCAAGGTAAACAGCGACAACCAGGTATTGGTAATTAAACTACCCGCCAAGGCCGCTGCCGGGCTGGCGCGGAACAGCGTTGCCAATACCGTGGCAGCAAGCGGCCCCATTCCCGGAAAAATACCGGTGAACACTCCGATACCGAAGCCGGCGGCGACGCGCAACGGCGTATCGTTAAAATGCAGCACACGCCGCGCGGCAGCACGCATCTGTGCGACAAAACGCGGCCGCTGCCTGTGCGAAACCGTTTTCGTTTCTATCGCCATACCAACCACACGAACACATACGCTGCCGTTACGGCCGCCATCGTGAACGGCAACCCGATCCGCACAAATTCTCCAAATTTTACCGTGTAACCTTCTTTCTTCAGCATGCTGCACGCTACGATATTCGCGGAAGCGCCGATCGGCGTAATATTACCGCCCAAGCTGGCGCCAACCAGCAAGCCGAACAAAAATATACTCGGATTCACATTGAGTTTCTCCGCCATAGATATCGCCACCGGCAACATCGTCGCCAGGTAGGGTACATTATCGATAAACGCGGACAATGCCACGGACAGGAAGACCCACAACGTGTATCCTAAAAAAATATTCGTGCCGATCATCCCGGTCAGCACATCTGAAAACGACTCAATCCAACCGGTTTCCGTCAGGCTGCCGACCAATACAAACACGCCGATTAAAAACCATGTGGTGTTCCAGTCCAGCGCCAGAACCGTGCGCCGCAGCGAAGCTTTTCCCGCCCATTTTTTCCACAACACGGAAATCACCCCGAACACCATGCACAGAATCCCGGCCAAACCGGAAAATCCCTTATCGAAAAACGCAGAAAGCGCCAATAATATAATCAATACCGCCAATAAAACTGTCGGCGTCCAGGATTTTACTTTTTCAATAGCGATCAACTCCACTTTCTGACGGTATTCGCGAAAAACATAATATAAGACAACAAACGACGCGATCGCGCCGATCTGGACGGCAAAAAAGATACTGGGTTTGCCTTGATAAAAAAAGAAATCGAAAAAATTCATTTTCGCGAATCCGCCCAACAGCATGCTCGGCGGATCGCCGATGAGCGTGGCTGCCCCCTGAAGATTGCTGGAAATAGCTATGCCGATCATCATCTTCACCGGGCTGATTTTTAATTTCTGCGTCAGAGAGAGCGCGATCGGCGCGATAATCAGCACCGTCGCCACATTTTCGACAAACGCGGAGAAAAAACCGCTGAGCATACAGACAAAGAGCATGGCCCAGGCAACGTTTTTCGCGCGGTCGACGATCATCTCCGCCAAATACGCCGGCACGCGGCTTTCCATAAATATATCGGCCACTGCGAGCATGCCGACGAAAATACCCATCACGTTCCAGTTGATCGCCCGCAACACCTCACTGCCGGACATTACTCCGCACAGCACTAAAAGCCCAACGCTGCCCATCGCCACCAGCGTACGCCGCCGATGGTCGACGATAAACCACAGGTAGGCGACGATAAAAACCGCCAAGGCAATATATTTCGGTTCAAACATTATTTCCACTCCCCTTCAGATCATTTTTTTTACCAGCAAAAATCCTACGACAATCAACGCAGCAAACGCCAACGTCAACCATTCAAAATAACGCTCAATAAACCGCTTCATTTTTTCACCGAAACAATATAATAATCCGGCGACCATAAAAAACCGCAACGACCGGCCGACCACCGAGGCGAGCAAAAACCCGGGCAACGAAATGCCGCACACGCCGGCGGCAATGGTAAAAATTTTATAGGGTATCGGCGTAAACGCCGCTAAAAAGACAACCCAAAACGAATACATTTCATACTTTAAACGCACGGCATCAAATAAGACCTGGCTGAAAATATGCGGAATAAAAAACGCGTGCAGCTTTTCCCACAAGAAATAACCGATGCCGTAACCGAATAATCCGCCGCACACCGATCCCACCGAACAGATCAACGCATAGAAAAATGCCTGCCGCAGCATCGACAGAGCCATGGCCATCAACAGCACATCCGGCGGCACCGGAAAAAAACTTGATTCCGCAAAAGCTATCACAAACAATGCCGGAACGTTATACGGCGTGGCGCTCCAATGCAATACCCAGGCGTAGATACGGCGCATGAGCATCGCCGGATACGCATACCACGGTGGAGCATGCGGAGCAACCTCACGTTTATCCATATAAACTTCCCCTCACTTAGTACATCCCGGACGTCCTTGCTCAACGATACGCAGAAAAACCCATGGGAGGAAATGAGTAACGGTTCGCAAAAAAACTCAGGCGCCCGGGCGCTGCGCTATCTGCCGCTGCAAATCCAGGATTGTTTCCATCGCGTAGGTCAGACGCTGCTCCATCTGCACTTTTTCACTCACCTGGCTGACCAGCTCTTCCATCAACGCTTCATAATAATCCCACAAAACATCCCGCAGCGAAACGATACCGACCACGGCATTATCCACGACCACCGGCAAATGCCGAATGTTAAATTTTTTCATACGCTCAGCCAAACCGTCGCAGGTATCTTCCGGGGTCACGGTGATCAGCCGGGAAGTCATAAATGCGCTGATCGGCTGCTGCGGCACCTGCATCAACGTCGCGGCATCGGTAAATACCTTGGTGATGAGATCTCGTTCGGTAAAAATCCCCCGTAGGGCAGTGCCTTCCGTAACCAAAACAGCACCTATATTCTTCTCCCGCATCATCCGAATCGTTTCCCAAACCGCTCTATCTGGAGAAACGCAGATCAGATTTTTTCGCATCACCTGCCCGACTGTTTTCATGTTTCCTCCTGATTAACCCTCGCCCGCTCATTTGAACCGTCGATCATCTCCCCGCAGTCAGGGCATATCACTATTGAAGATGGCACGCAACAGATATAACGGGACATGCCTCGCCTCTCAATCAACCAATGCCGTTCATTAATTTTTTATCCACGCACGCTTTCAAAATCCGGGTATGAAGTCCCGCCAAACATCGCCGGATAAAACCGGCGATACCCGCCCGGAGACCGGCGAGTTTCCTTATGCCGGCCGCCGTTACTGCTTTTTTTTCGTCCGCGTGACGCTGACCTGATCAAAAATATATTCACCGCTGTCCGGCCGGCGGGGTTCAAATTGAAAACTCATCACCGGAAAATTCAACACACCGTTCTTATCGGCATTATGCGGCTGCCAATCCGAGCGAGCGAAAAACTGGGAAAACGGCATCATCACTTCTCTCCAACCGGTAAAATTATCGTCGATCATAAACCGCCACATTTCCGCGCCGGCATCCTTTATATCAAACGCCACC
>JAMWCB010000070.1 GCA_023819605.1 Candidatus Omnitrophota bacterium | reverse complement strand
ACGTTCGTCACGACGATGTCCTGCGCGATTACTTGGCCGGTCTATCATTTTCTCCTGGTGCCGTTTCATCTGGAATATTTAAATATCCTGGCCTTTATTCTGATTATTGCCTGTTTCGTGCAGTTAGTGGAAATGTACGTTAAAAAAAATAATAAACAATTGTATAAAGCCTTGGGCATTTATTTGCCGTTAATTACCTGTAACTGCGTGGTTTTGTTTGTCGCGCTGTTAAACATTGAAACACAGTTGAATTTTATCGAGAGCAGTTTGCAGGGATTCAGTGCCGGCGCCGGTTTCTCGTTAGCGTTGATCCTCTTAACCAGTATCCGGGAACGCTTGGAATTGGTTCCGCTGCCGCCGGCAGTGCGGGGCGCGCCGCTGGCTTTTATTCTTGCCGGTTTGATGTCGCTGGCTTTTTTAGGTTTTAGCGGCTTGTCCCTCGGATAAAACGCAAACTATGCTGCAAAAAATACGCGGTTATTTCATCACCGGGCTGATTGTAATCCTGCCGGTATTCATTACGCTGAATATTTTATTTTGGGCTTTGCGATTTTTGGACGGCATTGTCGGCCGATTCCTCACCCCGTATATTGTCCACGCATTGGGAAGACCGCTGTACGGTCTGGGGACGGTGCTGCTGGTGCTGATCACCTTGTTTACCGGCATGCTCGCCACCAACGTTTTCTTTAAGCGGATTATCCCTTTTCTCGAGCATTGGTTTCAGCGTTTGCCGCTGGTCTACAGTATTTACCCTTCGATCAAGCAATTGGTGCTGCTGCTTTTTGCGAAAGATAAAAATCCGGCGTTTAAAAAAGTCGTGTTGTTTGAATATCCGAAAAAGGGTTCCTATTCCCTGGGATTCGTCACCAACGATTTTACGGCGCAGGCAAACGCGGCGGTGGAAGTGGTTTGTATCTATCTGCCGACCGTGCCCAATCCGTTGAGCGGCTTCATGATTATAGTTGAAAAAAAAGATGTTCTGTTTTTGCCGATCGCCATTGATGCGGCGTTTAAAACGATTATATCCGGCGGGTCGCTCTTTTCCGATGAATTTCTTTCGCCGGCGGTGCAGGCGTGGATTCGCGCGCGCAGCGGCGCCGGCATTACGGAGCAGGCATGAAGCTGTTTATTTTCCATGCCGACGCTGGCGCCGGGCATCGGACGGCCGCCGAGGCGGCGGCGCAGGCCTTTCTCGTTTCCGCGGCGGACGGCGACACGGTTGAAGTTTTCGATGCGCTTGCGTTCACGCCGGCGTTTTTTCGCGCGGGGTATACACAGGGGTATCTTTTCTTCATCCGCACGGCGCCGAGGCTGTGGGGTTTATTTTATTGGCTGTTTAATCTGCCGGCGCTTTCTGGTGTTGTGCGTTTCGGCCGGCGTATGGTTAATCGGCTGATCGCGCGAGATTTGGTTCGCTTTGTCCTGGCTGAGCAGCCGGACGCGATTATTTGTTTCCATTTTTTTTCCGCGGAAGTGCTGGCGCATCTGCGCCGCACCGAACAATATCGCGGCAAACTGTACTGCGGCATTACCGATTTCGGCCTGCATCGTTTTTGGCTGAACCGGGGAATCGACGCGTATTTTGTCGCCTGCGAACAGACCGCGCGGGAGCTCTTCGCCGCCGGGGTTGCTCCGGCGCAGGTCGCCGTCACCGGTATTCCGATCGGCGGGCAATTCAGCCGCCGCCGGGAACCGGCGGCCGCGCGCGCGGGGCGCGGGCTTGCCCCGGATAGTTTTACGGTACTGGTGGCCAGCGGCGGATTCGGGGTCGGGCCGCTGCGGGAAATCGTGCGTTGCCTGGACCGGTCGGCGCTTCCGCTGCAATTGATCATTGTCTGCGGGCATAATAAGGAGTTGGCCCGTGTTTTTCAGGCGCAAAAATTCCGCTGCCGCGCCGCAATCTTCGGCTATGTTACAAATATGGACGAATGCATGGCGGCTGCGGATTTGATTATTTCCAAATCCGGCGGTTTAACGGTTTCGGAAGCATTGTCGCGGTCGTTGCCGATGTTCATTATCCGTCCGATCCCGGGGCAGGAAACCCGCAATGCTGAAATTTTGCGCGCGTGCGGCGCCGGCGCGCGGTTCGGGGCGCCGGCCGCGCTTATCCCGGCCATGGAGCGGGCGGTGGCGGATAACGCATGCGTATTGCGTTCAATGCGCGCACAGGCGGGCGCCTTATCGCGGCCGCATGCCGCGCAGGAGATTTGTCGGTGGATTCGCGCTCAGCGAAGTCTTTAGAGTTCCGCACGGTCACGGCAGAGATGCGGCGGCGGGTGCAGGCTGCCGGTTGGCTGACCGATGAACTGCCGGCGCAGAGCGCCGGCAATGCCTCGGAAACACAGCCGCGGCCACGGCCCGCGCAGCGGTCGCGATCTGCCGCGTGTGGGCAGTGCCCGGCGGCGTACCGGCCCTCGGCCGGGGAGGGCGGGTGCCGGGCGGTCGTGTTTTTTATCGGCGACGCGCCTGCCGGCGAAGGCGCGGACCGCCCGATCAGCGGGCCCGCAGGCATCCTGCTCGATCAAATCATTCACGCGGGCATGGGGTTGTCCCGCGATGAAGTCTATATTATGAACGCGGTAGCTTGTCCGCCGCCGCAGGCGGGGCTGCCGGCGCCGGCGCAGATCGCAGCGTGCCGATCCGCGCTGTGCGCTGCGATCAACCTGAACCGGCCGAAAGTAATTTGCACCTTAGGCGCATGCGCGACCGCCGCGCTGCTTGGACAGGATACGGTATGGACGCGAGTGCGGGGCGTTTGGCAGGAGTATGCGGGCATTCCGGTTATGCCGACCGATCATCCGGCGTACTTAGCGGAGCATCCGGCGGAAAAAAAAATCGCTTGGCAGGATATTCAGGAAATTTTGCGCCGATTAGGCAGGGAGATCCCCTCGCGTGGAAAACGCTGAACTCCGCGCAGCGGAACCGGTCGCGGCGGCCGGCGCCGACCCCGCGATTACGGAATTTTGTAATTTCATTTGTTTGGAGCGCGGCTTAAGCCCGCATACCGTTGCCGCCTACCGCCGGGATTTGCGGCATTTTTGCGCGTTCCTCGGGCAGCGGTCGTCGTTGTCCGGCTGCTCGCGCGAAACGGTTATCGAATACCTGCATTATTTGAAAGAGCGGCCGCTGCGGGAAACGACCATCGCCCGCCGCCTGGCCGCGATCAAGGTTTTTTTTCGCTATTTAGTTGGGCAGAAGCGCCGGCAGGAGGATCCGACCGCAGTCTTGGACTCTCCGAAGCTTTGGAAGTATCTGCCGGCCGTACTGTCGGTCGCCGAAGTCGACCGTTTTCTTTCGGTTATCCGCGCCGCGGACAAAAAAAATATTCGCGATCAGGCGTGTTTTGAAATAATGTATGCCTGCGGTATGCGCGTATCGGAAGTCGCGGAATTGAAACTGGACGCCGTCGATCTGGCGCTGGGGATTGTCCGCTGTTTCGGCAAAGGGCAGAAAGAGCGGATTATTCCGTTGGGGCGGTATGCCCGCGCCGCCGTGCAACAATATCTGGAGCGGGTGCGCCCGTCGCTGCTGCGCGGCAGGCAGTCCGGGTATTTGTTTCTCAGCGCCCGCGGCGAACATATCAGCCGGCAGCGGTTGTGGCAGCTGGCTAAGCGGTATGCCGGTCGCGCCGGGATCGGCAAATCCATTTCGCCGCATACGCTGCGCCATTCGTTCGCCACGCATTTACTGGAACGCGGCGCCGATTTGCGCATTGTGCAGGAATTGCTAGGCCACAGCAACATCGCTACGACGGAAATATATACGCATGTTAATAAAAGCCGGATTAAAGCGATTCATCGGCAATTTCATCCGCGCCCTTGACAGAACCGCAAAAATGATGTCTAATAAATCAGCCTGCGCGGTTATGCGCGAAGCGCTCTGCGCCGCGGTGCGATACGCCCCCTTAGCTTAAAGGATAAAGCACAGGCCTCCGGAGCCTGGGATGGAGGTTCGATTCCTCCAGGGGGCGCCATTATTTTTTTACCGGCGGCACCGCGATGCGGCAGCGCCGCCGCGTTTCGGGGTAAGGTATGGATGTTATTGTTACGCACGCTCACGCTGATTTCGACGCGCTCGCCAGTTTAGTCGCGGCTAAAAAATTGTATCCGGAGGCGCGGATCGCCCTTCCGTGTTTGGTGGAACGCAGTGTTCGGCAGTTGATGGATTTGATCGCCGACCTTGTTGTTTTGGAATCCGAGACGGACATACCTTTTTCCCGGATGCGCCGGCTGATTGTCGTCGATACGCGCGATCCCGGCCGCATCGGCCGCGCCGCGGCTTATCTGGACACCCCCGGACTGGAAATCCATTGTTATGACCATCATCCCCGCGCCGCCGCCGACCTTCGCGCGACAAAAGATATCTACGCGGCGCGCGGCGCGACCGTGACGATTCTCGTGGAATTGCTTAAAAAAAAATCGATTGTGCTCAGTCCGCTGGAAGCGACGATTTGCGCTTTGGGTATTTATGAAGATACCGGCTCGTTGACGTTTTCCAGCACGACGCCGCGGGATATCGACATGGTCGGATATCTTTTCCGCCTGGGCGCGGACGTGTCATTGATTTCTTCCTGTTTGAACCGGGAATTGACGCCCGCGGAAGTGCATGTTTTTTCGCAGCTGCTCGACCGCACCCGCTACTATGCGGTGGAGGGGGTATCCGTCGCACTGTGTTCCGCGCCGGCGGTCGGAAAGGATGTGGATTTGTCGCTGATGATCAATAAACTCGCCGAGGTGGAAAATACGGCGGTGGTTATTCTGATTTCGCGCGCGGGCAGCCGCGTGCATGTGGCGGCGCGCAGCCGCGTATCCGGGGTCAATGTTGCCGAATTGTTCGCGGAATTCGGCGGCGGCGGGCATGCCGGCGCGGCGGCCGTTTCAATCCGCGGACGCGCGGTGGAATGGATAACGGCGCGTTTGCTGCGCCGCATCCGGCGGCAGTGTAAAAAAACGGTGCGGGCGCGGGATATTATGCGCGTCCCGGTGAAGGCGGCCGGCGTGCGGACGCTGGTCCGCGACGCCGACCATAGCATGCAGCTGTGCGGTCTCGGCATGCTGCCGGTGGTAGAGCGCGGCCGCCTGTGCGGGATGATCAGCGCGGAGAAAACCCGGCAGGCGATGCGCGCCGGCTTCGGGCATGCGCCGGTGTCCGGCTATATGATCCGGCAGGCGCCGACCGTCGGCCCGGATACGGCATTGCCGGAAATCAGGCGGCTGATGACAACCTATCATGCTGGGTATATCCCGGTGATCGATGACGGCGGCTTGGTCGGGATGATTACCCGTACGGATATACTCAGACAGGCGCATGGGCGTGTGTTCGAAGCGGCTGCTGCCGGCCGGCGAAAGGCGGTCGGCCGTCCGCCGCAGCAGTTTCCGCTGGCCGCCCGGGCGCGGCGTTTGTTGAATACGCGCCTGCGCACGGTGCTGCACTGCGCCGGCAAGGTCGCCGACCGCCTGGGTGTTCCCGCGTATATTGTCGGCGGTTTTGTGCGGGATTTATTATTAGGGCGGGTAAGCGGCGATATAGATATCGTCGTCGAGCGGGAAGCGCTGAGTTATGCCGAACAGCTCAGCTGCGAGCTTTCCGGAATTTTGACGGTATATCGCCGGTTCAACACGGCAAAAATTACCTTGCCGGATGCGCTGGTTATTGACGTGGCCATGGCGCGCCGTGAATATTACGAATATCCGGCGGCACTGCCGCAGGTACGGGAAAGTTCTTTGCGTCAGGATTTGTTCCGCCGCGATTTTACGATTAACACGCTGGCTTTTGCCTTAAATAAAAAACGGTTCGGTATGGCCTGGGATTTTTTCGGGGCGCGCGAGGATATTCGCCAAAAGCGTATCCGGGTGCTGCATGATTTGAGTTTTGTGGAAGATCCGACGCGCATTTTGCGCGCGGTGCGTTTTGAGCAGCGGCTGGGTTTTTATATCGACCGGCACACGGAGCATTTGATCCGCGCCGCCGCGGGCTTCGGCATGTTCGCGCGCCTCCCTGCGGCGCGGCTTGGCGATGAACTGCGCTCGCTGTTGAGCGAGGCGCGGCCGCATAATTTGATTCGCCGTATGTGGCAGCTGCACGAATTGCAGTTCATTCACCCGTCCATCCGCCTGGATCGGGCGATGGAACAGTTTTTATGCGCCGTCGACGAGGTTGCCGGCTGGTCCGCGCTGGCTTTGCCGGAACAAAATGTTCGCCGGTGGATGCTGTATGCGCTGGCGCTGGCCGATCGGTTAAGCGTTGCGCAGGCGCGGGATTTGATCGCCTCTTTTTCGCTGCGCAAAGCGGAACGAAATTCGCTGCTACAGGCGAAAGAGCTCGCGGCGCCGGTGTTGCGCGCGCTGAACGTCGCGCCGGCATCCCGGCCCAGCCGTATCTATGCCGCGCTGCGCGGTTTGCCGGTGGAGGCGCTCTTGTATTACATGGCCAAGACGGCGGAACGCAGCGATAAAGAAAAAATTATTCAGTTTTTAACAAAATATGTTACTATAGGGCTATCGATTACCGGTAAAGATTTGCAGCGGCTTGCGCCGCACGCCGCCCGCCGGTACGGGGAGGCGCTGGCGCGGATTACCGCGGCAAAGCTTGACGGAAACGTGTGCGGCCGCGCAGATGAACTGCGGTTGGCTCGAAAGTTGTTATGTTCGTAGGTGTTTTATGTATTGCGCTGCATATCCCGCGGAGCGGGTCGTTGAAATCGAAACGGCACGTGTTGCGTTCGATTAAGGATCGTCTGCGGGCGCGGTTTAACGTATCCGTGGCGGAATTGTCCGACCAGGATACCTGGCAGCGCAGCGAGTTGGGAATAGCCGTGATCGGCACGGATAAGCGCGGCCTGAACGGGACGCTGAGCCGGATCAGCGATCTGGTGTCCGCCTGCCCGGATGCGGTGGTTACCGATACCATGTTGGAGATATTTTAATGTCCTTACGCGCGGAGAAAGTTGCGCAGTTTATCAAAGAGACGGTCAGTGAAATACTGCATGACCGGATCAAAGATCCCCGCATCGGATTTTTGACGATCACGCGTGTCGAGTTGACCGATGATCTGCGTTTTGCGCGTATTTTTTACAGCGTGCTCGGATCGGAGGAGCAAAAGGCGCAGGCGCGGCAGGGACTGAACAGTTCCTTGAAATTCGTCAAAAAACTCTTGGGGGAATGCCTGAAAATCCGGTATACGCCGGACATCGCGTTTAAATTCGACGACGGCGCCGAGCAGGCGCTGCGCATGGAGGAGTTATTTACGCGGATAGAGCAGGAACGCAAAGCAAAGGAACGTGAGGCCGATGATCCGGGAAAAGATCGTTCAGACGATTGAAGCGCATCAAAATTTTTTAATTGTCGCCCATGTTCATCCCGAGGGCGATTCTATCGCTTCGCAGCTTGCCTTGGCGCATTTACTGCGCGCCCGCCGGAAAACGGCGCGGATTCTCAATGCGGACGCCGTCCCGAATAATCTGCGTTTTTTGCCGGGGTGGGAGGGGGTCGAGCGCGCGGGGCGATCGGCCGCCGACGAGTTGAATTTTGAAGTAGTGATGATTCTGGATTGCGGCGATTTGGAACGCATCGGCGCGGTCAAGAAATATATTCCGGCGTCGGCGCTGGTGGTGAACATCGACCACCATATCAGCAATACGAAATTCGGCGCGCTCAATTGGGTCGATCCCCATGCGTCGTCGACCGGGGAAATGATCTACCAGCTGTTTAAAACCGCCGGGGTAGGACTTGATGACCTGAGCGCATTATATTTGTATGTGGCGATCATGACGGATACCGGTTCGTTCCGTTATTCGAATACGACATCGGCGACGCACAAAATCGCCGCGGAACTGCTGCATTTCGCGATTGATCCGACCAAGGTTTATGAATATATTTATGAAACAAAGGCGTTTGAGACGTTGAAAATGCTCGGCGAGGTTTTGAATGATTTGCAGCGTTCCCGCGACGGGAAGATCGTCTGGTTCAAAGTCACGCGGGACATGATGCGGCGTTATAAACTTTCCAATGAGCATACCGAGCATTTTATCGATTTTGTCCGCATGGTCGAAGGCGCGGCGGTGGCGGTATTCTTCCGGGAAATGGATGAGGGCAATGTGATCAAGGTGAGTTTTCGTTCAAAAGCGCAGGTCGATGTCAATAAAATCGCGCAGGCGTTCGGCGGCGGCGGGCATCAAGCCGCCAGCGGTTGCATCCTGGAAGGCGATATCACGCAAATCGAAGAGCGTGTGCTGACGCATATCCGCGCGGAATTGCGGCAGCGGGCGTGAACAAGCCGGTGGCGGGCCTTTTGCTTGTGGATAAACCGGCCGCGATGACTTCGCATGACGTTATCGCCGTCCTGCGCGGAAAATTACGCATGAAGCAGATCGGCCATGCCGGCACGCTTGATCCCCAGGCTACCGGTTTGCTGCCCGTGCTCGTCGGCGCCGCGACAAAGCAGGCCGCGCGTTTTCTTGCGTTTGATAAAGCCTACGCGGTGGAAATGACCTTGGGGATTACTACGGAAACTGCCGACTGCTGCGGCGCCGTGCGCGCCAGCCGTCCGGTGCCCGCGTATTCCGAGGGAGAAGTTGCGGAATACCTGCGTTCGTTTTGCGGGGCTATCGAGCAGATACCGCCGATGTATTCGGCAAAAAAAATCGGTGGAAAAAAATTGTATGAATTGGCCCGCAGCGGAGTGGTGGTTGAGCGGCCGGCCCGCACGGTGGTGATTAAACGCCTTGAGATTACGCGGATCGCGCTGCCCCGCGTCTGGTTTACCGTCGAATGTTCCAAAGGCACGTATATTCGCACGTTATGTGAAGACATCGGCGTACGCATGGGCTGCGGCGCGCACCTGAGCGGGTTGCGGCGTTTATCCTGCGGCCCGTTTTCCCTCGAGCAGGCGATTCCGCTTGCCGCTATCCGGTCGATGCCGCTGGAAACGCTGCATTCCCGCATCATGGCCGTCGCGTTATGAAAGTTGTTCACGGACTGGAGGAGTATCGCCGGCGCTGCACGCCGCAGCCGACGGTCGTCGCGATCGGCACCTTTGACGGCGTTCACCGCGGGCATCAGACAATTATCCGGCGAGCTGTCCGGGAGGCCGGCCGGTTGCGCGCGCGCAGTCTGATTTTGACGTTTTTTCCACATCCGCTGAACGTAACCAGTCCGGACCGCCAACCGGCTCTTTTGACCGCCTTGGCCCATCGGCTGCGGTTGATTGGATGCGGTCATCCGGATATCTGTGTCGTCGTTGGTTTCGCGCGCGAGTTTGCGCGGATGTCGCCGGAAGAATTTTGCCGGGATATCCTGTGCGGCCTGTTTCAGGCGAAGGCGGTCGTGGTCGGCGACCGCTTTCGTTTCGGCTATAAGCGCTGCGGTACGGTCGTTTCGCTGCGGCGGTGGGCGGACGGGCATCAGGTTCAGGTGATTGCGCTTGCTCCGCAAATGTACGCCGGCGAGGCGATCAGCAGCACGCGCATCCGCGCCGCCGTGGAACGCGGGGATTTGTCCGCGGCGGAACAAATGCTGGGGCGGCCGTTTACGATACTCGGAACCGTCGTGCACGGCGATAAGCGCGGCCGCACGTTACGGTATCCGACGATGAATATCGATGCGCATCAGGAAGCCATGCCGCCGAAGGGTGTTTACGCGGTGCGGGTCAAAGCCGGTGGCCGCTGGCGGCGCGGTATGCTCAATATCGGCACCCGTCCCACGTTTGAGCCGCGCGCAAAAAAAGTCACTTTGGAAACACATGTTTTCGACTTTCATCGTTCCTGGTATGGGCGCAGCGTGGAGATAGAATTTATATGTTTTTTGCGCCCGGAAAAAAAATATGCTTCCCGCGCGGCGTTGATTCGCCGCATGCAGTGGGATGAGCTGCAAGCGCGGCGAATTCTCGCCGTACCCGGCGGTTGGCGCCGCAAGTCGGAGGAGCATGCCTAAATTGAACGTTCGAATCGGATTGACGGCGGCGGCTATCGGGATGGTGTGCGCGCTCGGATGGTGCCGGCCGGTTCTCGCGGCGGCGACGGCACCGCCGGAATCAAGTCAGGCGGAGCGTCTTTTTCAGCGTTATAAACAGAGCGTTTATCAAGTTCGGGTCATTGATGCGGCTACGCAAGAAAAAAAGTCTGTCGGATTCGGCTTTCAGTTCACGCCGGCGGGAGAATTGGCGACGAATTTTCATGTAGTGTCCGCTGCGGTGCATAAGCCGGCGCGTTATCGGGTGGAGTGCCTGCGCGAGGACGGTACACGGGAATCTGCGTCGATTGTGTATTTTAATGTAGTGCATGATTTGGCGATTATCCGCCTCGAACAGCCGCAGTCGGAATACATTCCGTTGGGCAATTCGGAGCTTTCCAAGGGGGCGATGCTGTATTGTATCGGCAATCCGCACGATTTAGGCACGGCAATTGTCAGCGGGACGTTTAACGGGATCGTTGAAAAAACGCTCTATCGGCGTATTTTGTTTTCCGGTTCGCTCAATCCCGGGATGAGCGGCGGCCCGGCGCTGGATAGCCACGGTCGCGTGGTGGGCATCAATGTTTCCACCGCCGGCAATGAAATCAGTTTTTTGGTGCCCGTGGAACGCTTGGCCGAAATTTACGCCGAACTCCAGACGCAGCCGGAACATGCGCAGCGCAGTTGGGATAAGCTGATTGAGCAGCAACTGGTCGACAATCAAAATTATTTTTTTCAGATGATTTCGTCCGCGGAGTGGAAGCATGCGACGATCGGCGACGCCACGGTTCCGGGAGAAATAAGCTCTTTTTTTAAGTGCTGGGGAGATTCGCAGGAGGAAATTTTGTACCGCTGGTCGGTATTGCGCTGCGACACCGATGAGTCCGTGAGCGTCGCGGATGATTTTTATACCGGCACGATGTTGTATCAATATGTGTGGATGGAGAGTACGGGATTAAATCCGATGCAATTCTACAGTCTGGTGCGACGAACATTCTCCAGCGGTTTTGATGACGATTTTGCTTTCGATAATATAGGCAATCGCGACGATGCGCAGCGGTTTGCGACACGAAGCGGAATAGTCCGCAGCGGCAATCAAAAGTGGAAAATGGCGGTAAGCACGCGCGGATACGTTAAGTATGCGGCGTTATGCGACGCGTTTATCGCGATGGCGTCTCTGGACAACCCCCGCAAGGCATTGATCGTTAAAATGCAGCTTTTGGGTGTGCAAAAAAAACGCTTGCAGGAATTCCTACGGAAGTTTATGGAGCAAATACAGTGGCCCGGATAATCATCGAATTGCGGCATCCAGCGCATCTTCTGCCGCCGCAGTATGTTGCGGTCGAAGGCGAATCGATAACGGTTGGACGCGGTTATGATAACGCCGTGATTGTCCCGGACGCGTATGTTTCCGCCCGTCATCTTTGTATCACACTCCGAGAGACGGGGTGGGAAGTGCAGGATGTGGGAACGGAAAACGGTACATTGTTTCGGGGGGTATGCTTCCGCGGGCAGGTATTTACCGCGGCATCCGGCGAGGAGATTTTGATTGGCCGGACAACGGTAAAAATTCATCTTTCTGCTGATTCGGTTTGTCCGGCGCGGCGGTTGGCCGGCGGCAGCGCGGAGCGGGATATTCCGGCGCCGCTCTGCCGGCCGCTGGTTTTGCCGGGGCTCAGCGCAATCGCCGGACTGGGAATGTTGAATAGAGCATTTTACGGTGTTTCAGAAAAATTGGTGTGGAGCAAGGTGTTCTCGCAGGCAGTCGGCTTGTTCGTCAATTACTTGCTGGCCGCCTTGATTGCTGCCGGTTTTTGGGCGCTGATCGGTCGCTTGGCGGTACACCGGGCGTGTTTTCGGCGGCACTATACCATTGCCGTTCTTTCCGGAGTTTTATATGCCGGCGTCGTTTTGGCGCTGGATTATGCGGAATTTCTCCTGGATAGTTCATTGACGATTGCCTGGGTAGTGGCGACTGCCGCAATGGTTGCTTGTTTTTTGTATTGGCATCTGTCATTATCTACGCCATTGTCCGATAAAAGAAAATGGATGCTTATTATCGGTGCGTTGTGCGTGGTTTTATTAAGTGCGGCTACTGCCTATGTGACTTTTTCTGATGACCTGTTGAAAATGCGGCCGTATTACGACAATTCGGTGTATCCGCCTTTTTTTCCCTTTCCTTCCGGTAAGCCGTTGAATCTTTTTTTGGCGGAAATTACGCGATGATTTTTATAACGAATTACCCGCGCACGAGTTACAATCTCCCTGCGCCGGATCCGGCCGGATTTCCGGCACGGGGCGCGGGAATGATTTTTGATGTTTTGTGCTTGTGTTTTCTGGGAGTTGTGTTATAATAAACTGATATTTCTGTTGGTGCCGGAGTAGATGGGCGAGAGGAGGTGAAATACTATGGCGATTCTCAAAAGTGACAAAGAGAAACTAATTAATGAATTTCAAAAAATCAAAAATAAAAAGCCC
>JAMWCB010000069.1 GCA_023819605.1 Candidatus Omnitrophota bacterium | reverse complement strand
ACACTCTTGGTCGCGTATATGCGGCGCGGCGATACCCGCATCGACGTGCGCGCGCATAAAACCGAGCAATGCCCCCAACGCGTCATTCAGGACAAGGGTATCCGGATTCAACGCGAGAATAAACTCCCCCGTACTGACCGCCACTGCCTGATTATTTGCCCGGCTAAAACCGGCATTATCCCTATTTTCGATCAACACCACGGCGGGAAACCGTTCTTTAACCATGGCGGCACTGCCGTCCGACGAATTATTATCCACGATAATAATTTCAAAAGAAAACTTTTTAATGCCCGAATAAACCGATTCCAGGCAAGCAGCCAAATAATCCTGAACGTTCCAACTGACAATAATTACGGAAAGGTCAATCATGCCGATGCTCGTATCCGCTCCAAAGACTGTTCAAACTGATCCGAAAACGCCTCCCAGGAAAATCGCGTAATATAGCGATGCCCTTCTTCGGTAATCGACGCCAATAACTGCGGATCATCCAATAAACGGATGAGCTGCCGCGCCAGCTCATCCGGCCGGTGCGGTTCGCAAACGAGCGCGGATGTGCCGGCAATCGTATAGTGCGGTATTCCCCCGACATTCGTTGCGACCACCGCGCACTTGCAGGCCATCGCCTCCATCGGCGGCAATTGCCATCCCTCGGTCCAACTCGGCGAAAGAAAGATATCACCGGAACAATAGAGCCGCCGTAATGCTTCACCCTGCGGCGCGATATGGAATTCCGCATACGGCGGAACACGCCGATCTTTAAATCGTCCAAACAAGACCAACTGCACATCGGGATGTTTTCCGCGCGCCTGTTCGAACGCGGCGATTCCATCGGCGGCGCCCTTCCATTCGGAAAGACTGTAGAGCATCAGAATCCGGCGCGGCTGGTGATAGGTTTTGTGCTCGTTATAAAATATTTTAAAATTTACGCCATTGGGGATAAGGTCAGGCCGGCTTTTCCCGAACTTTTCCACCATTAGTTTTTCCAACCAAGGTGCAATGACGATTTGGCGCAGGTTCATACGATACGTCGCGTCGACTAAACGACCGCCGCCGAGAACGACCTCGTAGTGTTGAATAAAATAAACTTTCCTGCCCTTCTGCGCCGCGCTACGATTTACATAATATGCCGTCGGCCAGGCGGTCGCAATGATAATATCCGCATCCCTAACGAAACAATCGTCTAAAAAAAGAACCGCGCAAACAGGTACTGTCACGTCGAACCAGTCGACACGATTACCCTGAACGAGGTTATCGATAAACATGCGCACCCGATGAATGAACAAGCGTATCCGATTGCCCGGTTGCCCGAAATCCAAAGGAAATAACGGGTAGACGATTTGCACGTCGTGCCCCTTGGCCCGCAAACGGTTCGCGTGCTCAAACACGACTCGCACGCCGCCGCCGATCTCCAGCGAAGGCAAGACGAACGTTATCTTCATTGCCCGTCTCCTTTTTTTTCGAACTCAGCAACAAGGCGATTCAAAATTCGCTGTGCGCGCATTTCTTTGGAAAAATTTCCGGCAAACCGGGTCCTCTGTTCGCGCCGCGCCGGACTATCCGTCGTTAGGCAATGGTCGATTTTTTTTACAAAATCTTCCCGGTCAACCGCTAAATCGATAATATCCCGAAACGGCCGCAAACTCTGTAAATCCGTGGATACGACCGCCTTCCCCATCCAAAGATACTCTAAAAATTTCGTCGGCAGGGCGAAATTACCGAACGCATTTTGCCGGAATAAAATTAAAGCGACGTCCAGGCACTCGATGATATACGGAATATCGCGAAACGGTTGGGGGCCGAGAAAAAAAACGTTTTTTAACGCGCGAATCTCCTCCGGCGGCGTATCCATGCAGGGGCCGACCATCAAAAATGTATAATTTTTTTTCGCCTCCGCCGCAAACAACAAAAATTGCCAGTCGATCTTTTTACTGAATATGGTCGAGGTCATGCCGATAATCGGCCGGGAGAATTCGCTCATTTTCGCGGCTAAACCGGAATTTTTCCGATAATCAATAAAATTGCTTTTATCAAAACTCGGCAACTCTAAATAACCGTCGACATTCCACTGTTTCCGCTGTTCTAACAACGGTTGAGAAATGGCAAACCACAAATCGACGTTTTGCACGAGACATTTTTCCAATACTCCGATCCGTGCCGCCCGCCGCTTGCTTCCGGACATGGACTGCCAATTATCGATACAGTCATACACGAAATACTCGCAATGCCCGCCGCGTTTCCGCGTCGGGAAATATTGAAATGAGTAGAGCACATACCGACGCATACCCTTTTTTTTCGCTAAGCGTTCGATATACATCCAGAGAATAAACTCATTAATACAATCGCACAGCCGAAACAAACCGAATCCGGCAAGTAAGGCCAACCCCGGGGCAATCACTAAATTCGGCTCGATGTCGCGCAGAGGATCCCGCCGAAACAGCGCGCGAAAAAAATCTTTTAAAAAACCGTTGTTTTTCCGGACAAAACTATCGCGCAGCGCGAGCAGCAGATCGACCGCCGCGCATAGATAAATTACCTGATAGCCGCGGCGTGCGAATTCTTCGGCCATGTGTTCGGCGGCGATACGCATGTCGCCCCATTTTCCCACTCCGATAAAAATAACGTTTTTCGACAATTCTCGCTTCATCGATTCCGCCATTATCCGCCACCTCACCATCGCCGCGGAGACAGCCTATATCACCCGTTGGCAATCGCCAGCCCGTCCCGCACTGAATCCATAATCCCCTGAAAACGCCAGGCGCCGTAACGCCCGGTTACCCGGATATCGTGTTGTGCCAATAACTCGATTGCCTTCTGTTTCCACGGCGAACGCGGATATTCCCACGTATAGGCTACGTCAATCCAGGTCGGGTCAATCACGTCAACCGCATCGATAAAACCCCACGCCTGCAGTTCAGCGATCGTACTATTCCCGACAGCGTCGATCTCGGCGGCAGTAGGTTTCTGCCCGCCCGGATATGCTTTTTCCACATAGATACTGACCCGATCCTCTGCGCGCGACGGCACGAACGACCGATCAACATTACTATAAAAACCGACGCGATGAAAGCCGCTCTTACTTGCCGGAATGTACAGCCAATGGTCTGCCGGACAACGACGTCCCTTCCTCGCCCCGATATTAAAAACTAAAACCGAGGTATAGGGGGCCGCCGTCCCCACCGACAGCCCGGCCAATTCCAGAAGTTTGTTTAACGGAGCGGTGGAAATCATCTTCGCGTAACGGACCGCGCTGCCGTCGTCAAAAAAAGCATCCTTATCCGCGACAGCTAATCGCACCAGTTTTTTGTTAAAATGAACCGCGCATTGTTGCGCCATCTGCCGGATGAGGTCGTCCATGCCGCGTTCGGGATACGCAAACGTCGCATTATAACCGATCGCGGGCGTCGGCTGCTCAGCGCCCTGCATAATCAAATCTTTATCCACCGGCGATTTAAATTGATCCTGGGGAGCAATCTGCGTGTATAAATTTGCGGTATAGAGGGCATGAAAAGGGAAAAAGAACAATTCGCAGAGCGTACGCCCAAAATTACTTTCCAACCACTCGGCGAGAGTCGACGCCGGTCCGCCTTCGCTCCGCAAAATATCCCGCAACGCGTTATCCCGGATTTGACTCGGTAAATAATATAAATGATTTTGAATCGGATACGGGACATACCGATCCATCCCCGGGAAATAGACCGCTGATTTCCGTTCATATCGCTGCAATCGCGTATAGCGGCCGATAACCGCGGTGACCGCCGGATCCCCGCCAAAAATCCAATGTCCGCCGCCGAGCTCAAACCGATACGCATCGGTACCCGGCGCCGAAAATGATTTCCGCCCATCCGCGCCGATATAATAGGACGCGCAGATTCCTCCGGCAATATCCTGCGCCTCGTATATTTCCCGTTGGGAAGCGATCCCAGCGCTTAATCCGGTGATCCCCGCTCCGAGAATTATTGCAGCCTGTTTTTCCATACCATCCTTTCTGACTACCGTGCGTTCAAAAATACGTGATCAGAAAACCGCACAATGATGTAAAAACCTCCCCCGGACTAAAACTCGGATTTCTGAGCCAACTCCCGTACGCTCGCATGCATCGGGTGTTATTCCGTGATGTTTGCGCAAGTCAATACCGCGGTATTAAACGCGAGCGTGGGTAAATCAACGATATGCTTTATTATCTACCATTAGTGTCATCTCCCCGCTCAGAGCTCTCGCCGCAATTTACCGAAAAATAGTCACCGATACGCCTGTACTTTTTTCCGATACGTTGTATAACTCATCAAAAGTATTACGACTTCAGCAGCGACCCATCCGACACTTATGCCGATATGCGACCAGCGGAAGATTCCGACAAAAAAAATAATCAGCACTATGTCGACGAGCGCTCCGCCCGCGATTATCCGCGACCATTCGCGTGTATAACCAAATCCCACTAAAAAAACCGTCGCATACATCGACGCGACACCGATCACGAACGGCAGACAGGCCAATATGCGCAGAATCGGAATCGATTCAACAAAATGGCCCCCGAGCAATACGTTGACGATGGTATCGGCGAAAACAAAAATCACGCCGGAAATAATAAACGTGCCCGCGGCAACTCCCCGCGTAATTTTCTTTAACAGGGCCACTGCCTGTTGCGGGGAGTGACGCGACAAATAACTTATGCGCGGATAAACTGCCTGCGCAATCGGCACCATTAACCGCTGCGCTGCGCCGATAATTTTTTCTGCGCCGGCATAATACGCGACACTGTTCGCATTCGCGAATATGCCCAAAATAACCACATTACTGGTCGTGTACACATTCATCGCAAGCGTCGACACAAAAACCTGCCACCCCTCGCGTAACTGGTACGCGAGCGACTGCGCGGACGGCCGCGCGAACCCTACGGAAAATTGTTTATGAACCAGCCAAAGGGCGGCCAGGCCGGTGAGGATCCCGCCGCACGAAGTGATCAACGGAACGGCCCAATAATCATGGTGAGAATGAACAAAGAAAAAAATTGCCAGGGTAAACGCGGTTTTACCGGCGATATTCAAAACGGTGATATATTTCATTTGTTCAATGCCTTGAAAAAACCACAGTGGAAACAACGCATTACCGATCACCATGCCGTAGGCGAACAAATATATCGGCCAATCCGCGCGCAATTTCGCAAAACTGAAAATAATCCCGCTGAATACGGCGACGCCGACCGCGGAAAAGACGATTTTCAACGATAACACGGCGCTAAAAATCTCGCGCACTTTTACCGGATCGTGCCGCGCTACGGATATTTGTTTCGTCGCGGAAAAATTAAATCCATAATCGGTGGCCATCATAAAATATTGCGTAACCGCGCCGGCGAGCGCAATCAATCCGAATTGTTCCGGACGGAGAATGCGCGCCAAATAAGGAAGGGTTAACAGCGGCAGCACATAATTAGCCGCCTGGAGAACAACCAACGACAGGGCGTTCTCCATGAGAATCTTTCTTGTGGCAGGTTCCGCGGCGCGCCCGTATTTTTTTTCCACCATAGTGATTCGCTATACGTGGTCCGCCTATAAATGGCGATGAATATATTCCGGGATATAATACTCGACATTGGTGAGCACAACGCCCAGCGCTTTCCCCGGCGCGCCGCGCAACTGTTCCTGCATGCGCCAAACAACTTCGCGCCTGGTTTTCCCTGCCCGGACGGCCAACACAATACCGTCAACCGCGGGAAATAACATTCGCGCGTCGGAAAAAGGTATGCATGCCGGCGTATCGATAAGACAAAAATGAAAACGCTTTTTCAATACGGCCAACGCGTCTTTTAATTTCTGCGCAGAAATCAATTCCGATGCCTGCGGCGTCGCCGCGCCCGCCGGCACTATCCACAAATTAGGGATCGCGGTGGCCTGCACGATCTGCTCCAATTCACCTGCTCCCTTCAAATAGTCAACCAGGCCCTTTTCCGCGTTCACGCCGAACAAACGCTCCAACTGGGGAAAACGCATGTCCGCATTAATTAACAAAATATTCTTCTGCTTATCTTCAGCCAAAGTCACCGCGATATTCGCGCACGTTACCGTTTTTCCTTCGGCGCGGTTAGCGCTCGTCAACAAAATTAAACGCACTGCCTGTCCGCCGCTATTCCAGGACATCAGCTGATTGGCAATCGACCAATATTGCTCGGCAATCGAGCTTGATTTATTATAATACGCGACAACACGCGGATCGATCGGCGCACCGTCGGGCTGTTTCTTAAGAATAATCTGAATAGGCATAAGGAATTATAATTCCTTCTCAATTTCGTTGCGCAGCAGCTTTTCTTTTAACTCACGCTCCTGCTGCGCCGAATACCCGAGCGCAAACGCAATCGCCACCGCTACGCTCAGCAATCCGAGTACCACCCGCGTGCGGTGGCGGCGCCGGATTGCCCGCGCTTCTTCAAACGTGATAATCCGCATTGTTGACCCGATAACCGGCAAATCTAAATATTTTTTTGCATCTTCCCGGTTACGGAACGAATGGTCATTAGTTTCCACGATAAATACCGTAAAAAATCCCATAATCATGCCTAAAACCAACGCGATCACCGCGATCAATAGTTTTTGCGGTTTTGACGGCTTGAGCGGCAAACGACCCTCGGACAAAACCTCATAGCTTAGGCCTTTTTCCTGCAATTCCACGGCGTCAAGGCGGTTTTCCTCTACTTTTAAACGCAAGACTTCATAAATTTTACTATTTACTTCGGTGTCACGCAGCAAACGCGCATACATCAATTCCTGGTCCGGCAAGCTGCTGATCCGCGCCTCGTATTCGGCAACTAATTTTTTCAATTGGGCTTCTTTTTTACGCAATGCCTCCATCCCAAGCACCGTACGCTGATAATTACGTTCGATTTGCTGGTAGAGCAGCGGCGACGTTTGCACGGTTTGCTCATCGATCGTTTTCTGAATCTCTTCGCTCAAACGGCGCCGCAGATCATCGATCGTCTGTTGCAAGGTAACAATCGATGACGCGGACGGATCGTTATGCAGCGCATTATCCAAATTAATCTGCGCCTGTTCCAGCCGTTCATTGAGCGTTTTAATAATCGGATTCATTTCCAGCAATTCATTCGTATATTGAATCGGTTCGCGTCCGTCTAATTGTGCCTTTAACGTGTTTAACTCTACCTGCCCTTGCTGCAGGTCAAGCTGCGTGCTGGTTAAATCCGTTTGGTATTTAATCAACAGTTGAATATTGATCTCCGTCTCTTTTCCCGGCGATTGCGAAAAGGTTTTCTTGCGAAATTCATACAATTCTTTTTCAGATTCTTCTAATTGTTGACGATACACTTCCGCCTGGGATTCCGCGAATTTCACACCGGTCAAGGCCAGGCGTTTTTTAGTTTCGACATTATACCGGATAAAACTGGCGATCAATTCGTTGACGATCTGCTGCGCCATTTCCGGATTTTTGTCCTCGTAAATAACCTCGAAAACTTCCGGAGAACGCAATTTAATATCCACACGTTTTCGCAATCGATAAATAACTTTCTCAACGTCTAAGGGCGAGGTTCCCGCCGGGACAAGCCGGAAACGGTCAACAATATAACGCAATTGCGGATAATTTAATATTTTCTCAGTGAGTGTCTTAAATTGTTCGACCAGTGTCGGCTCCTGGCCGGGATAGTAATACCGTGTTTTGTCCGCCAAAGGGTTAATAACTTTTTCCTGCGCCTGAACTAACAGCAGTACCGACGACGCGTAATATTTCGGCAGAAAAAAACTGCCGATCGTCGCTGTCAAAAAAACGATGATCGTCGGCAGCCAAAAAAATTTTTTCCGGTGAAAAAGAATCAGTAAATAATCCCGGATCGTCGCCTGCGCGGAGCTGGGAGGGTTCGTCGTGCTCATCGCCTATTCCTGCTCATAATGCCGGAAGTAGTCCTGGCCTAAGGCCCGGTGCAGTTCTTTCGTGCGCCGGGTAATCTCTTCGATCATTTTTGCCCGCTCCATGGCCGGTATGGCGTCCGGCGACTGCGCGATGATCCGCGGCGTGATAAACACAACCAATTCCTGTTTAACTTTTTCTTCCGTGGAATTTTTAAATAAATAACCCAAAATCGGAATCCGGCCGAGATACGGCAGGCGGTTTTCCGACTTGACGATCGAATCTTTGATCAAGCCGCCGAGCAGCACCGTTTCATTATTGCGCACGACCAGTGTGGTATCCGCTTCCGTCGTATCCACGGCCAGCGCGTTATCCACCTCGGCCACGCGGCGCGGCGAACTGACTTCCGGATGAATTTTCATCACGACGGTGTTGTCGGCGGTAATCGTCGGAGTGACCCGCAATTTAATGCCGACATCGAGAAATTTCGTCTCCGTGGTAACTTGCCCGGTATCGATATCTTTATTCTGCACCAGGTACGGCTCGCTGCTGCCGACGAGAATACTCGCCTCCTGGCCGTCCATAACCACGATGTGCGGCGACGACAAAACATTCGTATTCGAACTCGATTCCAGAGCCTCCAGCACTGTTTTATAACTATTCCGCGTCATCGTGCCGATTTGCATGATCGCGCCGGTTTCTAAATCCTGCGGAAATTGCAGATTGATGTTGTATTTTCCTTTTAAATAGTCCCAATCGATCCCCGTCTTCATGCCCTGACTCAAGGTAATCTGCAACATTTTCGCTTCGATGAGCACCTGCCGACTGGGAATATCCCAATGCAAAATAAGGTCGTCGACATACCGGGAAACCGCCGGCACGGCTTTAACCGTAATCATATTCGTCCGCTCGTCGGTAATCAGGATACCTTTGTCCGACGGGATCATTGTTTCGAGTTTTGCCTTCACCTCGGCCGCTTTTGCGTAGATCAATTTATACTGGCGGAGATGTTGTTCTTGATCGAGCCGCGCGATTGCGGTTTCCATTTCTTCTATTTTTTCCTGGGTATCGGTGACAATGACCTGGTTACCCTTTTCATTAAGCTCGATTCTACCGCGCGGCGATTTCATGGAAAGCAACGCCCGCTGTATTTCTTTGACGCCCGCGTATTTCAACGTATAAACCCGTGTCGTGATTTTTGAAAAGCGTTCCTGCTGCTGGCGTTCCTCAAACGAATAAACGAAAATTATATCGTCTTTTATGGAAAAGGTATAACTGCTGACTTCCAGCACCGCCTGCAAGGCCTTTGCTACCGATACATCTTTTAATTTTACGGTAACCGTTCCCTGAATATTTTTACTGATCACGATATTCGCGTCGGCTTGTTCCGCAATGCTTTTTAAAACAACCCCGATCGCAACTTCGTCCGCTTCCAGAGAAATAAGATTTTCACGCGCAGCCAATAATGAATTCGGAAGGGAAAATAAACATGAGCCGATGAATACACAACACAATAAATACTTATAAAAACACATCAAGGTCCCTCTCCCCTCGCTGAATCCATTATATGTATTATACCAAAACTGCCCCATACGTCAAGTTCCTTTCAATCAATCAGTTATCATTACCATCGCCTTGCGGCGATCCTTACCGGACAGTTGCGCCGCACGCGACGTCACGTTCCGGCATAAGAATTGCTAAATGCTCTCCGTCACTGGCAGCCAGCAACATCCCCTGGCTTTCCTGTCCGCGCAAGAGTGCCGGTTCTAAATTATTAACCACAATAATTTTTTTTCCCTGTAATTGTTCCTTGGTATAATGCGCTCGAATGCCGGCGACTATTTGTTTCTGCTCTTCACCTACCGCAACTTTCAAAACATATAGTTTATCCGCGTTCGGATGTTCATTTACTTCAATAATTTGTGCTACACGCAGCTCGATCTTTTTGAAATCATCGATAGAAATCATATTTATCCCCTTTTTTAAAGATTTTTATAAATATAGCACACATTGCCAACATTTTCAAGGAAAAAAGAACCACAGCGACGGGCTAAAGATGCGCATCCGCCTTCAAGTAACGGGCGTAATCGAGCACCGCGTCTTCTAAACTGGTAAACGGACGCTGATAGCCGGCATGGCGTAATTTTTCCACCGTAGCCTGCGTAAAATACTGATAACGACTGCGCAATTCCGGCGGCATACCGATATATTCGATAACCGCCGGTTTACCTTGGGCACGGAAAATTGCGCGGGCCAGATCGTTCCATGTCCGCGCACAGCCGGTACCGACATTAAAAATGCCGCTGACGGCCGGATGAGTGAAAAAATAATACATAACATCAACCGCGTCCTTGACATAAATAAAATCGCGCTTTTGGCCGCCGTCTTCATATTCCGGCTTATACGATTTAAATAATCGAATTTTTCCCTCCTGCTCGATCGAATGATAATTTTTACAAATGATGCTGCGCATCGGTCCTTTATGGTACTCATTCGGCCCGAATACGTTAAAAAATTTAAAACCGGCAAAAACCCGCTGCAATCCTTGGCTGAGCACCCAGAGGTCAAAATCCTGCTTCGACCGTCCGTAAAGATTCAACGGGGCAAGCCGCGGCGTAACCTGATCGCTGTCGTCGAATCCCTGCGCCCCGTCCCCATACGTGGCGGCGGACGACGCGTAGAGATACCGAATCTTGCGCTCGTATGCCCAGACGCCGAGGCTTTTGGAATACTCCAGATTATCGCGCCGGTAAATTTCCGGGTCATCGAGAATCGTCGAGCTGCAGGCGCCCATGTGCACGATATACCGCACCCCGGAAAATCGTTTCCGGGAAAGCTGTGATAGAAAATCATCCTTATCGATAAAATCAGTGAATCGCTTCCCGGCGAGGTTTTTTTCTTTTAACAAAGAATCCAACGCATCGACCACAATGATATCGGTAATCCCGACGTCGTTCAGCTTCCACAGGAAACAACTGCCGATAAAACCGGCGCCGCCCGTCAAAATTACTTGCCCTTGCATCGATCTATCCTGCGACATTGTTTTATTCTCTCCTATCGCGTTCTGTCCGCCGCCTTACGCCTCGGGAGTTGTCCGCGTATTCAACAGTATACCTATCGCACCTGACCTGCGTAAGCACCCCGCCGCGCATCATTCATAGCGCAACGCTTCGATGGGATTCAGGCGCGATGCCTGTTTTGCCGGCAAAAGCCCGAAAACCACGCCCACCGCCAGAGAAAAAACCGCGGCGAGCATGACGGAGGACAGGGAAACCCGCGCCGACCAGCCGGCCACCTGCGTAATAATCACCGATACGCCGCCGCCTAAGATAATCCCCGCCAAGCCTCCGATACATGACATCAGCACCGCTTCGATGAGAAACTGTACGAGGATATCCTTATTGTTCGCGCCAATCGCCTTGCGCAACCCGATTTCCCGCGTACGCTCGGTCACGGAAACAAGCATGATATTCATAATCCCGATACCGCCGACCACCAGAGAAATAGCCGCAATCGCACCTAAGAGAAGCGACATCGTCTGCGTGGTCGAGGTAAGCGTATTTTTAATATCGGACATATTAAAAATTGTGAAGGAATCTTTTTGCGCTTGTGTCGCCAGGCGGTGCCGCTTAATGATCAGGCCGCTCACCGCCTCCTGCGCGGCATTGATCAACTCCGCGCCGGCGGCTTCCACATAAATCGAATCAACATACTGCTTTCCCATGAGCCGGTACATCGCCGTCGTAATCGGCACCAGTACGATATCATCCTGATCGCGCGGACCGCTGCTGCCTTTCGCCGGCAATATCCCGATAATCCGGAAATTAATCTGATTTATTTTAAGCGTCTTACCGATGGGATTGGCCGCGCCGAAAAGTTCTTTAATTACCGTAGTTCCGAGCAGCGCCACTTTATCCCGCAGTTTAACTTCATCCTCGGTAAAAAACCTCCCCAGCGTCGGGCTTGCCGCCCGCAAGAGCGCGTACTCGACGCCCACCCCTTCCACCTGCGTATTCCAATTTTTATTTTTATAAACGACCTGGGCCCGGCCGTTGACCGAGGGGCTGGCGCGGTTGACCACATCCTTCAATTTCGCAATTTCCGTTACGTCCTGCAACGTTAAGCGTGTCGTCAAGCCGGCTTCCCCGGACACGCCTCCGGAACGGGCCGCCCCGGCCCGAACTACCAACAGGTTTGACCCCAAAGAAGCGAGCTGTTTTTCAATGGATTCTTTCGCGCCCTGGCCGATGGCCAGCATGGCGATCACCGCGCCCACACCGATCAGGATACCGAGAATCGACAGAAATGCCCGCATTTTATGCGCGGCCATCGCGCTGATCGCCTGCCGCAGGTAATCCCAAAATTCCATGCCGCCCTTTTTTAAAACACCGCACGCGCCGCATAAAACAGCGCGCACAAACCGCGCGGTTTCCGGCGCGGCGACAGCGGATGATCGCGCGCCGGAATCGCGCCGCGTATCCGAAACGACCGCGCCGTCGCGCATCGTAATAACACGCTGGGCATAGGCGGCAATCTCCGGCTCATGCGTGACGATGAGGATGGTTTTCCCCGTTTTATGCAGCCGAAGAAAAATCTTCATTATCTCATTTTTGCTTTTCGTATCCAAATTCCCAGTCGGCCCGTC
>JAMWCB010000068.1 GCA_023819605.1 Candidatus Omnitrophota bacterium | reverse complement strand
CCGCGCTTCTGGTCGCCCTCCTCTTCGGCATCCATCCCAGCCACGTCGAGTCCGTGGCCTGGATCTCGGAGCGGCGCGACGTGCTCTACACCTTCTTCTCGCTCGGCTCGATCATCGCCTGGCTGTACGGAGATCGGAAGGGACCGCGGTGGCTTCTTCTCCGGCGGCCGCGGCGGAATCTTTAACCGATTCTTCCGTGCGGACTTCCGTGCGCGGCACCGCGCTGTCCGGATCGAAAATCTCCGCGGTCTTTTCCACTTTATCAAAATTCATCTCGGCATTGACCCGCACGATCGCCTTGCCCGGGCCTAAAATCGCCAGGAGCATCGATTCGGCTTTCTTTTCCAGATAATCTTCCACATTCTTGCGCGCGTCCAACTGCTTGGCGGACAAGCCGCTCTGGGAATCTTCATTGACGCTGGAGAGCAAATGCCCGCGATTATCGATCACCGTGACCCGCTCCGGCTCAAGGCCTTCGACACTGGAAGCGACCAGATGCACGATACCACCGATTTGTTCCTTGCCCAATGCGGCGCCGTTGGCGACATTCAGAACGATCGAAGCAGTATAGGAGTCTTTTTCCTGGCCGAAAATATTCTGCTTAGGAATGGCCAAATGCACCCGGCAACCGCTGATTCCGCGCAGCGAACTGATCGTGCGCGACAACTCGCCTTCCAGCGCCCGCTTATAATTCAAATTTTGCATATAATCGGTCATCGCAAAATTCGATTTATCGAAAATCTCATAACCGACCCCGTCCCCCTGTGGCAGCCCTTCGCCGGCCAGCAGCAAACGCATTTCATACACATCCTTGCCCGGAACATAAATCGCGTTGCCCTGTACGCGATGGGGAATTTTACGTTCATCCAGTTTCTGTTTAATCGCCGCGGCATCCCGCTGGCTGATATTGCCGTAGAGCAGCGTGTAGTCTTCCCGGCTGGCCCATAACGTCAAACTGACCACGGCGATCACCAAAATCGACAGCAATAAAGCGAAATTCGTCCGCTGAATCGGCGACATCTTTTTAAAAATCGTGCTTACTTGCCGGAGTATCTGCAGTATCGCTTCCAACCTATCCCCTCCTTCCGCCCGCGAGCAATGCGCCCCGGTTCCGGCTAAAATTGCATGCGCATCACTTCGTTATATGCCTGCACCAATTTGTTCCGAACCTGCATCATCGTCATAAAACTTAAATTGGCCTTTTCCATCGCCAGCATCACCTGGTGCACATCCTGCAATTCCCCGGCCGCCAAATTTTCCATCGCCTGCTCCGCGCCTTTGTTCATTTCGTCTATTTGTTTGAGCGAATTGCTCAACAATTTTGCGAACGATTCTTTGTCGGTACTGGCAATTTTCGCGGCAGCATCCGGAGAAATCGGCAATGCGATCGGTCGTATCGGAGCTATCCCGTATTCATTCATTGATCATGCCTCCCGCGCCAAGCGGCCGCTTAACGGCCAATTTCCAGCGCTTTACTGATCATATCCTTAACCGCGTTTAAAACCGTGACATTCGCTTCAAAACCCCGCGTCGCCTGCATCAACTCCACCATTTCCGTCACAACCTGCACATTCGGATAGGCGACAAACCCCTGCGCATCGGCATCCGGATGGCCGGGATCATAGACCTTGCGCGGCGGCGAAGTATCGACGTGCGCCTGCGCAATTTCCACGCCGGCCGCTTCACCGGTATTCCGGTCGATCTTACTGATAAACGACAAAAATTTCCGCTGGAACGGCCCGCCGGCGGGAGTGCGCGTGGTCGCCGCATTGGCGATATTGTTCGCGATGACTTCCATTTTTTTCCGCTGCGCGCTCATCCCGGAGGCGCTGATTTCCATCCCGCTGAATAACTGCTCAAACGCCATCGTCTTAGACCCTCTCGTTGATTGCCGTTTTTAGTTGCGTCAGCTGCATCAACATCATTTGCGCGTATGTCTTAAATAACAATGTATTCGCCGCGAGATTGACCATTTCGCGGTCCATATCGACGTCATTGATCCCCTGGTTGTCGAAGCCGGCGCCGTTAAATATTTTTTCCGGACGCACATCCGCCAATTGCTGCGTAAATTGTTCCGCGCTCTCCGCATTCTGCTTGAACTGGCTAATCTGCCGCAGCACACTCTGAAACGCCACATCCTGGCTGCGATATCCCGGGGTATTCACATTAGCGACATTGTTCGCGATGACCCGATGCCGTTCGGACAGAACATCCAGCATTTTGGCCAATTCCGGAAATGCCGTATTCGCAAACATATCCATCGCGATACCTCCAATCTATAGGAAATTGCAATAATTATGCCAATCGTCGCCCTGCCGCCGAACCTGTTATGCTGCAACCGGTTCTAAATCCGCCCGCTCCTCAGCGACAGCGGCTGTCTCTAGGAAAAATTTTCCCCACTGCCGCGCATCCTCCTGATAAAACTGTTTAACCTTATTGCGCATCGTCCGCACCGTTACCCCCAACAATTCGGCAGCGCGTGTTTTATTTCCTTGGCATTGTTCAAGCGCAGCATAAATCGCCCGCTTTTCCAATTCGTTCAACGGCAGCAACGGCTCAGCCGGCGCACCGTCAACCTGCGCAGGCATTTCACTTGCCGCGCCGGAACAAGCCGCAAGAAAAGTAAATTGCTCGGCATCCAAGGTGTCCGCGGAACTTAACACCACCGCCCGCTCAATCGTATTTTCCAATTCCCGCACATTCCCCGGCCAGTCATAACCGCGCAGCATCGCCGCCGCCGCCGCGCTCACCCGCAGCTGCCGGCGCCCGTTCTTGCCGCTGTGTTTTTCCAAAAAATGCTGCGCGAGCAGCGGAATATCTTCGCGGCGTTCGCGCAACGGCGGCAAGGTCAACGGAATAACATTTAAACGGTAATACAAATCTTCACGAAACCGCTTATGCTTTATTTCTTCTTTTAAATTTCGGTTCGTCGTCGCGATAATCCGCACGTCGGTCTTGATCGTCTCCGAGCCGCCGACGCGGTCAAACTCGCCTTCCTGCAGTACCCGCAGCAATTTTGCCTGTAATTCCACATCCATTTCGCTGATTTCGTCCAATAACAATGTCCCCTGGTCGGCGAGTTCAAAACGGCCCTGGCGGCGGGTGTACGCGCTGGTAAACGCGCCTTTTTCATGCCCGAACAGCTCGCTTTCCAACAAGCCGCTGGAAAGCGCCGCGCAATTGACTTTAATGAACGGACCGTTGCGGCGGCTGCTGTTAAAATGCACGGCGCGGGCGATCAGCTCTTTGCCGGTGCCGCTCTCTCCCTGCACTAATATCGTCGCGTCGCTGGCGGAAACTTTGGCGATAACCTCATAGATACGCTGCATCACCGCGCTGGTGCCGACAATCTGACCGAAATTAAACGCCGCCTCGATTTCCCGGCGCAAATAGCGGTTTTCCGCCACCACCATCCGATGCTCGATGGCCTTTTGCACGACCACTTCCACCTGATCGACGGAAAACGGCTTGGTCAGATAATCATACGCGCCGGTTTTCATCGCTTCCACCGCGGTTTCCACCGTACCGAACGCAGTCATCACGATCACCGTCGTATCCGACGCCTCCGCGCGGATCCGCCGGAGCAATTCCAAACCGCCCATTTTCGGCATTTTCATATCCGTGATCACCAAATCAAAAAACTGCCGGCTGATTTTAACCAACGCGTCCTCGCCGTCCTGCGCGGTTTCCACAACATAACCTTTGGCGGCTTTCAATGCTCCCAACAACGATTTCCGCATAATCGGATCATCATCAACGATCAAAATCGCACGTTTCTGCGCCATAACTCATTCACCGTTCCTTCCCCGCACCCTGCGGCCGCACCGGCACATACACCCAAAATGTCGTGCCTTTTCCTTTCCGGCTGAATACGCGCATCCGGCCGCCGTGGTTTTCGACAATCCGATGCGAAATCGACAATCCCAATCCGGTGCCCTGTTCTTTGGTTGTAAAAAAAGGATCAAAAACCCGCTCGACATGCGCGGCGGAAATACCTTCGCCGGTATCGGTAAAACTCACCACAAAACAGGCCGGCATAGACTCCCGTCGTTCCTGGCGGCGCACGACTATCGTTAAGGCGCCGCCGGCCGGCATGGCTTCGATCGCGTTGAGGGAAAGATTGACAAAAACCTGGCGCAGCTGATCGGCATCCGCTTTCAATACCGTATGCCCGCAGAGCACCCGGCACTGCAGCCGCACATTATGCTTCTGGCGTTTGAATTCGACCGCCTGGATGGTTTCGCGGATGACCTGCGACAATTCGCAGGCGCACGGCTGTATTTTTTGATCGCGGGTAAAGGTGAGGAGATTGCTGACAATCGTATCCAGGCGGCGGACGCCTTCGACGATATTTTCCACCAACTCGTGGCGCCCATCCGCCGGCTGAATTTCCCGCTGCAGCAGCGTCGCGCTCAGCTCAATACCGCAGAGCGGATTGCGGATTTCATGCGCCACGCCGGCGGCCAATTCTCCCAATGCCGCCAAGCGATGCGCGCGTTCCAGTTCACGGTTCTTCTTATCCAGCTCATCCGTCAGATACACCACGCGTTTTTCCAGCTTGGTGTACATCTGCTTCATCTTGTCGGCGCCTTTGCTAAACGCCTTGAACGCCCCGGATAATTCATTGAGATACTCAAGCTGCACAACCGATTCTTCCGCGCCAGCCTGCCCGCCGAACTGCTCCGACGGGATAATCCGTTTCTCTTCCATGATCACGCGAGCCTCCCTGCCCGTTGATTCACATTTTCCGATCCATGTACCGGGCGCCTGCCGGCCGCCCGGCGGCTAAATAGCCGCTGATCGCCTGCTTGCCGGCCTGCATGTCCCGCATCTTTTGCTTGATTTCTTTTTGGCGGCTTTCCGCAATATCTATATTTTGTTTTTCCAAATCAACAGTTTCTTCCAAAACGCGGGCGATTTTTCCGGTCAACGTCCGCAACTCCGACTTCAACGCCGTCGGCGCCGCGTCTTTCACGCCGTCCCAATCCTGACGAAGTTTTTGCAACTCTCCCTGCAGCAAATCAATCCGCGTCACAAATTTCTGCTTTTTCGCCAGCAAGCCCATCAGCACCGCCGTATCGCCGTGATCAAGCATTTCTTTTTGCCGCCGGCTCAGTTCATGAATCACCGCATAACACCGTAATTGTTCCTCAAGCTTCGCCTTAATCGACTTTCCGACCTGTTCGCCCTGTTCCGTCATCGCGCCGCCCCATCCATGGTTATTTTCAACTGCCACTCCATGCGCTTCAGATTCCATTCCACCTGCTGCGCCCAAAAATCCTCCGGATGCTCTTTTTTAAGCCGTTCATAAAAAATCGCCGATTTTTCACGTTCGCCGATCTGCTGATACGCATTGGCGACCTGATAGAGCAGCCACGCCGCCTGCGCGCCGGCCCGCACTGTTTCCTGCGCCCGCAAATAACGGATGAGCGCGCTTTTAAAATCGCGCTGCTCGAAATAAATGTCGCCGCCGATCGCTTCCAATTCCGCCGCCTGCGCGCGGCGCACGGCGATTTCATCTTCCGACAAGCCGGTATCGGCCAACAGCACTTCGATTGCCCGCTCCGCGGCCGCCACTGCCGCCCGCCAATCTTTTCCGGCGCGCAGCAGATTAATTTTCAACTTAACCGCCTCCAGAAACAAAGGGCTGGATAGGCGCTGCGCAATTATCCGGTCCAGCGGCTTCAGGGCTTTTTCCGGCGCCGCTTCGGCGATAAATGTGCGGGCCAAAAGCAGGCACGCTTCATAATACACCGGCTGATCTTTCAGGTATTCGTTTTCGCTCAACCGTTCCAACTGCTCGACCGCGCGGGGACGATCGCCGGCCGATAAATATGCCCTCGCCATAACCAAACGGGAACGATACCGCTGATCGCTGAGCGGATATAACTCTATGCCCCGCTGCGCAAAACTGGCCGCTTCCGCGTAACGCTTCAAGCGATAATTACCTTCGGCAAGCCGGTAATGCGCTAAATCCAACTGTGCCGATTGCGGGAAATTGGTCAGAATCCGCACATATTCCTGATTGGCTTTTTCAAACAATTCCGCCTGATAAAAAGCGTCGGCCAAGATAAACGACGCCTCTTCCCGCAGCGGCGACGCCGGATACTGTTCCAGAGCCGTCTGCGCCGACTGCGCCGCGTGTAAATAATCTTTGCGGCGCATCTGCGTTTGGGCGATCAAAATCTGCGCATGGTCATTGCCGGCCGCATTCGGAAAACGTTTGATCGCCGCCTGCACGGTGGCTTCTGCCTGCGGATAGTGGCCGCTTTCGATAAACAAACGGGCCAGCGCCAGCATTGCCGGATAGGCCAACCGGTGCTGCGGATATTTTTCCAGAGCGTCTTCATACGCGGCAATCGCCGCCGGGACATTTTGCTCTTCCCGGTAATAATCGCCGAGCAGAAACATGCTGTCTTTAGCCAACTCTTCGTCATAGTAATTGTAAATCACTTCCTGAAGCGCCTGCCGCACCTGCGAAAAATTTTTCTGCCGCGCGTAACACTGCGCGATCATAAATTGCGCGCGCGCGTTGTAGCCGTCGTGCGGATACCGCGCGATGGTTTTCGCGAATTGCGCTCGCGCCCGCTCATAATCGCCGCGGGAAAAATATATCCCGCCGATCGCGTACCGAGCTTCCGCCTTCCGGATATGCCGGGGGAAATCATGTAAAAATTCTTTATACGATGCGACTGCCTCCGAATATTTTTCCATGCGTTCCAAACATACCGCTTTTTGAAACGCCGCTTCCGCCCGGTACGGCGAAGACGGAAAAGCCGCCAATAGCCCGCTATACACCAGATGCGCCTGCTCATGCCGGCGCATCTGCACATAGGCATTGCCCAATTCCAGCATCACCGCGTCACGCTGTTCATAGCCGGGATATTCCTGCAGCAGCTGCCGGTACGTTTCCACCGCGGCTTCCGACATTTTAAGATTTGCTTGACAGCGCCCGGCCATAAGCAGCCCCCAGGGGCGTTGTGCAGACTTCGGATACAAGTGCAGCGCTTCCTGGAATGCGGCCAACGCGTCCTGATACTGCTTGCCGGCCGGCGCCTGGTTCCAACGGAACAAAATATCGCCGGTTTTAAAATAAACCTCTTCTAAAAATTCGCTCTGCGGGAAATCCTGCTTAAACTCCGCGCACAGCTGCGCTGCGCTTTGGAAAAACCCCTGCTCCTGCATACTCCAGATCAAATTCATCTGCTGCCGGTCCGTGCGGAGCATGTCCGGCACGGCAACCCGCCCGGCGCCGATCCCCGCTGGCGCGCGCTTACTTAATACGACGATCGTCGCGGCAGAAAACACCAACAGCACGCCGAGGAACGCGCTCACTGCCCACGGCCAATACTGCCGCCATTCCGCTCCGGCAGCCCGCGCGCTGCCGGCTTTTCCGGAACCCGTTGATTCCACCGCAATTAATTCCTCTACCGGCGCGGCGATAGATTCCGCGCCGGCAGCCACTGGGATCTCGATTTCCGGCGGCGGAAGCGGCGACAGGGATTGATCCGCCGGCGGTTCTTCTTCGGGTTGCGGCGCCGGTTCTACGACAACCGGCTGTTCAACCGGTGGCGCGGCATTCGCCGCGGCGGCCGCCGCTTGTGCACGGCGCTGCTGTTCTTCCTCCGTTTTTAATTTTTCTTCCGCTTTCTTCTGGCGCAAAACATCGGTTTTAATGATATCCAGCTTATCCAGCAAGGCGTTGCCCATTTCCTCGCTCAATTCCGCTTCCGGATCTTCCACGGTAATGCCGTATTTTTTCGCTTCGACGATCAAACGATCCAGTTCCATTTCCAGCGATTCGGCGATCTCGCGCAAATTCGGATTAATCCGCTTATGCGTTTTTGCTGCAAACGCTTTTTCCAGCGCCTGCTTCAAAGCGTGCATTTGCTGTTCCTGCTCCTGGCGTTCGGGGCCGGACATGCGGTAGCCGCGGACGGCTTTTTCGATAACCCCCAAATTATTAATCAGCAAATCACTGACCTGCTCGGCAATTTCCTGCAATTGCTGAATATCGATACCCCAGCGTTTCAACTCCGTCAGTAATTGGCCCGGCGTTATCCCCAGACTGATCGCCAACTGTTCTATCGTCGGATTAACCGCTTCCGCAGGCGACGCCCCCTCCGGCGTCGCCTGCGCGGCGATACGATCCATCTGCTCAACCAGCCGGGAAACCGTCTGATTATCCAGATCATCATCCGGCTGCGAAACCGCAACCCCGCTTTCCCGGATAATGGCCATCAACTTATCTTCGGCTATTCCAAGCATCTGGGCTAATTCCAACACTTTCATCGCAGTTCATTACCCGCCGTGTCGTAAAAATGGAACTTCAATTGCGCGTCAGTGCGCAACTTATCCCGGATTTCCACCAATGTCAATTTTTGCCGCTGATAATCTTTTATTTTTTCAATTACAATAAACACATCCTCATGATATAACCGCTGCCCGGACTGAGTTTTTTCCGCCTCCTGAATCAACCCGATCTGGTTGTAATAATGGAGTGTCTGCCGGGAAATACCCGTAAACCCCGTAACCTCGCCGCTGCGATATAACTTTTTCGGAATTGTTGCTATTACATCCGCCATCACATACCTTTATAACTGCTTAACAAAATTAATCGTTACTTAATTCCACAAATAAAAAAATAAGCTCGTCTGAGCCAAACAGCCTGTAACTGACATTTTGTCAGTTAGTTTCTGTTCTATAATATAAAGAGTTCGTGTATTTTGTCAAGAAAAAAGAAAAGACAAGACCCCGCCATCCCCTTTTACTTAGAGAATAGGAGTCTTGTCCGGGATTGAAGCAATTTCCGGGCTGCACTATTTCAACAAGCAACCTCCGTGTCACCTGATGAAATCTCTTGTATTCGTTCTTCCATGAAATTACGCGGTATTATACGGCTTCCATGACGTTGTGCCGCGCCTGCGGAATCCGTTCCGCCATTATCCTTTATCGGCAGGTTTAAAAAAAACTTTAGCATTATTTAATTTTTTTTCATGGGGTTTAATGAATATTTTACTTCAAATCGCCGTTTCTGCCAACGGCGCCGGCAACGGTTCCTGCGCGAAAATCAACACGTCTGCCGGATCCGGCGCCAGAGGTAAGGTCAGCGTCACGGTAGTTCCTTTGTCTACCGTGCTCGCGATGGACAGCGTGCCGCCATGGGATTCGATCGCTTCCCGGACAATGAGCATCCCCAATCCGGTTCCATATTCCCCCTTGGTGGTAAAATACGGCAGGAAAATCCGTTCCATATTTTCCCGCGAAATACCCATGCCCTCATCCCGAATCACAATTATTACATTTTCCCGGCGCGCGTCCGGCGCAACAGAAATGTCTATCTTCTCTGCGCCGGTTTTGAACTCTTTAAAAAAAACTGCTTCCGCCGCATTTTTCAGCAAATTGATAATTGCCCGGGAAAATTGTTTTTCCTGACCGCGCACAAGCATCTTTGCCGCTCCGGCATCAATCTGAAAATTCATCGGAACCGACTTAAGCTGCGGCGGCAACGACCGGCTCGTCTGTCGGACAATTGTTCTCAACAGTTCGGCCGCATCAAAATAATGCGCTGCTTCTCTGTCCAAAAAGTTTTTAAACAGCCCGCGGATAAAGTCCCAGCCCTGCCGGAGATTCTCCATATTTTTAATAACAGCGCCATCATTGCTCTGCATGGCGGCATCATCCAATACGCCAATCGATTGATCGATCAGCGCGATATGCGCGGGAATCCTCTGCACGAACATTTTAACCGACTCCAAACGGATTCCGCGCGTTCCAATCAAAGGTTCCGCGCGACCGGCTTCAAATTCGCTTAAAAAAAAAATGCAGTTGCTCCGCGGCGCGCCGGCTTAATATGCCGCTCCGTCCACTGTTTTCCTGCAGTATTTTCAGCATCGTGTCCATCCCGCTTAACGGCCCCTTTAAATCATGCCAGAGCTGTGGAAACGCGGTAAGCAGCAAATCGATTTCCGTGTCGCCGGATATCTGACCAGGCTCGTCAGCCGACATATACGTATCCTCAGCCCTCAAAAGATATGGCCGCTTCAATCCTGCGGAATCGTCTCCATAAATACGTATAACCGCACGGTTAATCGCCGCTAATTTCCCGTCTATTTCCTCCAGCACGCGCCAATCCGCGCCTTCCTCCGGCAAAAACTGTACAATCCCGCGCTGGGCGTCAAGCTCCACCCCCTCCGATATTGTTAACGGGTGCATTCCATCAAATCCCGGATTTCTCAAATTCTGCAAAAGCACGTCGCGCTGCTCGCGAATGAAAACTTCAATATCTTCTCCCTCTTCCCAGTCAGCCAACAATACGAGCACTTCCCGTATCGACCGGTCCTGCATCTCCAATAAAATCGATTCCCGCTCCGACCACGGCTGCTCGACGGTCAACCCGGAATCGCGATAGACTTTTACGCCAGCCACATGCCCCGGTGCAGTCACCAGCTCTGCCGGTAATTGTTGTAAATCTTTCCACGCACGCTGCGGCAGGCCGCGAAGAAACCCTCCGGTTATCACCGACACGGATATCCGCAATTTAGGCGCCAGCATCTGCGGCCGGCTCGATACAGCCCGTCCGTCTTCCGGAAAAGCGAGCGTGCCGAGAAAACAAAAAAACACACCATAACGAGTAATTTTTCAAATATAGTTAAGCATCGCCGTTTTCATCATCGTAATGTCAAATTGCATTTTCCACAGCGCGCATATCCGCCGTCGAAACTATTCCACCCGCCGGCGACAACTGCCGCACCGCGATCGTTCTCTGTTCGAGATTGAACACCATGGGCGTATTGGTTTGAGCCTGTACAGAAGCCGCATCTACACCCGGCACATAGGGCAATCCCCAAGTTTTACACACCATGCTCAAATGCTGCAGGGGATTGCCTTGCGCGGAAAACACACCGGCCACGGCATGGCCTTTCTCCTCCAATTTCAACAGCGACTGAAACGCGGGATCTTCTTTATAATGTTTCGCGCCGGTATTAAATACCGTGCTGAAAAAAACCGCCAGCGGTTGCTTGCCCTCGATCTGAGCAATCACGGCATCAACATCTTCCACCTGGTCAAACACCACCGCGGCAACATCTACAGCCCGGTATTCCTGCGTTATTTCCGCGCGCATGCCGCGGATTTGTGTAAACCACACCTGTTCCATCGAAAAATCAAGTACCCCCTCCATCTGAAAACCGTCTTCGTCCAACAGAGCTTTAAACTCCGGAATTGCGCTTATCCGCCGCAAATAATCTGTGAGCTGCTCTTTAAGCGCCGGGGAGATTTGCGACAACGCGCTCAAACGCTGTCTATCACTGGTTTCTTCTCCCTGCGCAATGCGTTCACCGAATTGAGCCGGGACAAATATTACCCACGGATCCGGGCTGCCATCCTCGCCGACAATAAAATCGTCGCGGCTTAAATCCAGAAAAAAACTGCCTCCTTGCTGGGGATAGACCATTTCCTGAACGATCAGCGCGCTATCAATCTTAAAACGTTGCGCAAGTTTTTCCGCTACCCGTCGCATAGCCGGACTAGAGGAAAAACGCGCTAAGGCAATCGCGTTATGGGCCACCTGCTCCATGCGGTCAACCGGAAATATCTCATCCTCAGTTGCCTGAGCATCGCGTTGAAAAACAATACTATTTTCGTGCATATAGCCCAGAAGCGTCTCCGCCACCGCGCGGGCCTGGGCCGCTGCTGAACCAGACGCAGAGCTATTGAGTGCGTCGTGAAAAAAATCTGTCTTCAAATCATAGACATAAAACGCGTACTGTAACAGATAATCCCGATAGAACTGCCAACCCGGCAACTCTTGTGCTTCCAGATGGTTTGCCACGGCATTATTCATCAATCCATTGAGGATTGTCCAGAGCTGTCCCGGCAGGGAATAATCCGGGCTGGAGCGCAGCGACGCGCCGGTCAGCGGCGAAAATGCCTGCGTCAGCTCAACAAAATGCGCGCGTAATTCCTGTGCTAAAATTTTTGGGTCAGCATCATGTAATCCGGAGCGGACGACAAAAAACGGTTTCACCGGCAACCTGTTTTTACGCAGCAAAAAAAGATTCAACGCTTTCCTGCCCACAATCGCCGCGTCATCCGGCAGGTGATCACCGGAATAAACAAGAGGATCTTCGCGGAACGGTAATTCCACCTCAAATGCCTGCTTCAGCCGCGCCAGCATCTGCGCCGCTCCCGATCCTTTAACTTTGACCTTACAACTACTGTTATATTTTTTTTCAAGTACTAAAATATCAATTAAATTCGTGATCGGCGCGGCGTCAAAAAAAACCTCTCCCGGATAAGCCTGAATATATCTGGTTAAAAGGTATACTGCCGACTTAGCATGGATTCCATTTTTATTGCTGATCGTCACGGTTGTTTCTGCTTCGATATCGCCAGCCGGTATGGGCAACGGCGCCTCGGATAGCTGCACCGCCGGCGCCAGCATCTGCGCCGCTGCTCCCGGGCGCCGTTCTCCGGCAAAACCGAACCCGGGGAACATCAACGTCAAACAAATAACCAATATAAATTTTACTCTTTCTCGCTGCATAGCCCCTTGTCTCGTTACGTATACTGTAGCCG
>JAMWCB010000067.1 GCA_023819605.1 Candidatus Omnitrophota bacterium | reverse complement strand
GTCCCGCGTACTGTGGCGGGAAAAGCCCGGGGTATCTGAGCGGAATCCCGCAATTCCGCTTTCACCCCCGGCCTAAAGGCCGGGGTTTTCAAAAATGCGTGGATAAACACCCCGCCGCTATTTTCAGATTATTTTTTTAACAATTTATCTTAACAGAATCAATCCAGAGCGTCAATCGATTTTGCAATTTACGAATGTTCATGACCGAATTCCACAATGCGGGATTGTGGAAGCGGTTATTTTTGCGGAAAGATCGCGAAAGAAAAAGAAAAAAACGAGAGCGCTTATCAATACTTAACAATCTGTCATAGTCCCGGCATTTATCGACACCGCAGGCTAATCTTCATACAATACCTCTGACGGACGAACTATCTTCCCGCAAGCGCTATTTCGCAACCACGATGGGAATGCCACCCAACGAGCGTCCGCCACTGCCGATATAAACCGCAAGTACTCCGACGGCAATTAAAACAACGCCAAAAATACGATATAACACCGGGGAACCATAAACGATATACCGCCGCGAATCAACACGGAGTCCGCATAACAGTGTGCCGACAACAATCAGCATAACGCCAACAGCGATAAAACTCATGGTGAAAATTCCCTTCTCATTTTTCGCGCAGAGACGCCCAACTATCCGAAAAATCCCAAGGTTTCAATTCTTAACTCTCGACGAAGATATTTAAACCGGCAGATCGACGATTGCTCATTGCTTGACTATCCGCCTTAATCCCGGCACAAAATTTAAAAATACTCCTCCAGGTACTTGCGCGCCGCGTAAGCGGCAATGGCGCCTTCGCCGCAGGCCGTGACGACCTGCCGCAACGGCACGGTACGGCAATCGCCGCAGGCAAAGATGCCGCGCGCCGAAGTCTGCAATTTATCATCACTGCGAATATACCCTTCCGCGTCCCGCGTAATCAAATCCGGAACAAAACCGGTAGTCGGCACCAATCCCACGAATACAAAAACCCCATCGCAGGCAATCTCGCGTGTTTGGCCGGCTTTCGTGCGCACGGTAACGGCCCGCACTTTTTTGTCCCCGGAAATTTGCGTGCACACGGCATTTAACACACAGGTGATTTTGCCGTTCTGTTGCACGTGCTCCTGCAATATTTTTTCCGCACGGAACTGTTCGCGCCGGTGCACCAGCGTAACGCTGCGGGCAAAACGCGTTAAATACAAAGCCTCTTCCAGAGCGGTATTGCCGCCGCCCACACACACGACGTCTTTATTGCGGAAAAACGGCGCATCGCAGACGCCGCAATAGGAAACGCCGCGGCCGAGAAATTCTTTTTCTCCCGGCACATCCAACAGACGCGGCACCGTACCGGTGGCGATAATCAGGGTACGGGTAGCGACCGGCTCTCCGTCTTCCACATCCACCAGCCAGAAATTCCCGTCCGCGCTGGCACGGATGCCCGTAACTTCTTTTTGCTTAAATTCGTATTCATAATGTTCGAGCTGCCGCACCATGGCCTGGGCTAATTCGCTGCCGTTGATCCCCTGCGGAAAACCCGGATAGTTTTCCAAATGCTGGATAAAATTTAAATAGCCGCCCGGCGCCATTTTATCGATCAGCAAAGTCTTCATGCGCGAACGCAGCGCGTATAAACAGGCCGTCAAGCCGGCCGGGCCGGCTCCGATAATGACGGTTTCATATGGTGTTGAATTCATACGACACTCCTTATTTTGTGAATGGTGCTGCACTTCCATACACCGTCGTTGATTACTCGCCGTCTATTCTCCGTCCGCCGCATCTGTTTCCGCGCCCGGCAGAGCCGTCCGGTAGCGATTTAAAAAATCGGTTTTAAATACAATAAACCGGTCCGCGGCTATCGCTTCCCGCACCTGACGCATCATCGCGGTGTAAAAATGCACATTATGCAATGACAACAACTGCGCGCCCAGGATTTCCTTCGCATAGATCAGATGCCGCACATAGGCCCGGCTGAAATGCGCACAGCAGTAGCAATCACATTCCCTATCGACCGGGGACAAATCCTCAGTATGCACGGCATTGCGCAGATTAATCTTACCGTTATGGGTAAACGCCACACCCGTCCGGGCATAACGCGTCGGAATGATGCAGTCAAACATATCCGCCCCGCCGGCCACGCTTTCCAAAATATCCTCCGGCGTGCCCATGCCCATAATGTAGCGGGGCTTGTTTTCCGGCAGCAGCGGCACCGTCATCGCGACGGTTTTATAAATCAACTCCGCCGGCTCGCCCACACTGACGCCGCCCACGGCGTAGCCGGGAAAATCCATTGCCGCCAATTCCCGGGCACACTGCACCCGCAACTCCTCAAACGTACTGCCCTGCACAATGCCGAATACCAGTTGCGCTGCCGGCATCTGCACCTGCCGGCTCGCCCGAGCCCAGCCGAGGGTTCGTTCCACAGCCGCACGCGCCTCCTCCCGTGAACACGGATAGGGACTGCATTCATCCAACACCATGCAAACGTCGCTGCCCAAATCCCGTTGAATCTCCAACACTTTTTCCGGGTTTAAAAAATGCGCGGAACCGTCGATATGCGATTGAAACCATACTCCCTCGTCGGTAATCCGCCGCAGCAAGGCCAAACTGAACACCTGGTACCCGCCGCTGTCGGTTAAAATCGGGCGCGGCCAATTCATGAAACGATGCAAACCGCCGGCGCGCCGGATCAACGCACAGCCCGGACGCAAATATAAATGGTAGGCGTTGCCGAGAATCATCTCCACGCCGCTGCGCTCCATGACCTCAGGCGATAGCGCTTTTACCGTTGCCTGGGTGCCCACCGGCATAAAAACCGGCGTGGAAACGCTGCCATGCGCGGTATGCAATATCCCGCACCGCGCCCGTGATGATTTGTCCGTATGTGTCAGCTGAAAATGCATCCTCTCTCCGTATCGTTACGTTATCAACATGCAATCGCCGTAACTAAAAAAACGGTACCGCCGGCTTACGGCTTCGGCATAGGCGCGTTTCAAAAAATCATGCCCCCCGAACGCGTGCACCAGCATCAGCAAGGTCGTCCGCGGCAAATGAAAATTCGTCAACAGCATATCCACGGCTTTAAACGCATACGGCGGATACATAAAAATGCGTGTTTTCCCGGCGCCGGGCCGTATCCGAAAATCTCCCGCATCGACGCCGGCGCAGGATTCCAAAACACGGCAGGACGTGGTGCCGACCGCGCAAATTTTTCCCCCGCGGCGCTTGACGGTTTCAATCGCCTGCGCCGCTTCCGCGCTGACCTCATAGGATTCTTCATGCATCGTGTGCCGCGTAATATCCGTTTCTTTAACCGCGGCAAAAGTTCCGATGCCGATATGCAAGGTAACATAAATCAACCGCACCTGCCGCTGCTCCAGTTGTGAGAGCAGCGCCGGGGAAAAATGCAGACCGGCGGTCGGCGCGGCGATCGCGCCCGGCTTGCGCGCGTAGACGGTTTGATAACGCTGCGCATCTTCCGCCGTCGATGGACGTTTAATATACGGCGGCAGCGGCATGGCCCCCACCGCATCTAAGAGCTCCTCCACGTCGCGCTCGCCTTCAAACTGCAGCTTTTTCATGCCGTCCGGCAGCGGCGCTTCAGAATCGACAATGCGCGCTCTAAGTCCGGCTGCCGGAAAAACAAGCTCCGTTCCGGGACGCATTTTCCTTCCCGGACGACCTTTAATCAAATAACGATTCTGAGCGATCCGCTCGACCAGCAAAACTTCCGCGGAACGTTCGCCGATCAACCCGAATAACCGCGCGGCGCGCACTTTCGTGTCATTGAGCACCAACGCATCTCCGTGCGAAAAATAACGCACAATATCCGAGAACTGAGCATGCTCCAGTGTCTGCTTGCGCCGCTCCAGTACCATCATCCGGCTCTGTCCGCGCTGCGGCGCCGGCGTCTGCGCAATCAGCTCCGGCGGCAAATCGTAGTCAAAATCATCTAAAACAAACTTCATGCCAATACTCCCGCCGGCAGACGCCTCTGACACTCACACGCGCCACATTGCCTATCGCGCATTATTGCCGAGGCAAATCAACGCCTGCCGGAAAATAACCACCAGATAAGGGAAATCACGATACTGATCACCAGAGAACTGGTCAGCGGAATAAAGAGCGTAAAATTATCACGCCGCAGGACAATGTCGCCCGGCAAATTGCCGAACACTTTAGCTTTTGCCGCGACAAGTAACAATAATCCGCTTGCCGCCAGAATGCCGCCGACAAGCAAAAGCATCTTACCGATTGCCGACCAGTCATTCATGGCGCGCCCGTTCCGCAAGACTGAACCGGCAGCCGCAATATTTTTGGCGGTACATGCCCTGTTGTTTTGCCACCGTAACCGCCTGCCGGTAGCCGACGCGAAAATCCGCCGCGACAAAGCGTACGCCGGTTTCCGCGGCCGCCTGTTCGCCGGCCGCCTGTACCCATGATAGATCCTGGTAAGGACTGACCTGCAGCGTCGTGCAGAAACTCCCGATATCCTGCTGCCGGGCCTGCTCGGCGGTTTTTTTTAAACGCAGATACCAGCAGCGGCGGCATCGCTCCGGACGTTCCGTAATACCGCCAACCGCGTCCAGAAAGGGCTGTTCTCCGGGATCTTCCGCCGTCCAGGGAAGCTGCTCCTGCGCGGCATAGGACTGAAGCGTCTGCCGGCGCAATTGCAGCTCGTGCGCCGGGGCGATATTCGGATTATAAAAAAAACCGCGCACGTCCCAACCGGCGGCGCGCAGCCGCGCCAACGGGTGAATTAAACACGGGCCACAGCAAATATGCACCAACAACTTTTTCGCCATCTCAAAACAACTCTTTCGCGCGCGGCATCCCGGCCCGTCCGCAATGCGCGTAGGCTTTTTCCGTCGCCTGGCGACCGCGCGGCCCGCGCTTGAGCAAACCTGATTTCAGCAAATAAGGTTCCACGACATCGACGATCGTATCGGCCTCTTCGTTGAGCGTCGCAGCCAGCGATTCGATGCCCACCGGCCCGCCGTGGTACATATCGATAATCGTCACGAGCACGCGGCGGTCGATATCATCCAGCCCAAGCGCATCAATCCCCTGCAGGGTCAACGCCGCCTGTGCGATATCCGGGGTCAATACCCCCTTATTTTTAACCTGTGTATAATCCCGCACCCGGCGCAACAGGCGGTTGGCGATGCGCGGCGTGCCGCGGGCGCGCTGCGCGATCAACGCCGCTGTTTCCGAATCGATCGCGAATTGCAGCGAGCGCGCGGAATTGAGAATAATCTGAACCAGTTCCGGCCAAGGGTAAAAGTCTAGATGATAATGTATACCGAACCGGCTGCGCAATGCCGACGTCAACAACCCGGAACGGGTTGTCGCCCCGATCAAGGTGAACGGCTTTAGATTGAAATTGATCGTTTTCGCATACGGCCCCTTATCGATAATAAAATCGATCTTGTAATCTTCCATCGCCGGATATAAAAACTCTTCAACGACTTTGGACATGCGATGAATTTCGTCGATAAATAAAATATCTCCCACGTCTAAGTTCGTTAAAATACCGATGAGATCGCCGGCGCGTTCGATCGCCGGCCCCGACGTTACGGTCACTTTCGTACCCATTTCATGCGCGATAATATGCGCGAGGGTCGTTTTCCCCAATCCCGGCGGCCCGGAAAAAATCGCGTGCTCCAGGGGATCCCCCCGTGATTTCGCCGCGGCGATACTGATCGCCAGGCTTTCCTTTATTTTCTCCTGGCCGACAAAATCATGCAAACAAACCGGCCGCAGCGAAAGATTGACGACCGTGTCTTCGTCGTTCTCTTCCCGGATCAATACCGGCTCGCGGATCAGGCGTTCCCGTTCAGGATTGGCTTTTTTGTCGATAGACTTCATTTAACAATGCTTCCACATCGGTTACCTGCGGATTGCGTTCCAGCGCACGCCGCACCATCTGTTCAGCTTCCGGCCGTTTATACTGCAACTGCAAAAGAACTTCCAGCGCTTCCCCGGCCGCGTCCGTCGCCGGCGCCGCCGCCGGCAGCGGTTGCCCGTTATCCGGGATCAAGGCGAACTTCCCGACCTTGCCCTGCAGTTTGGCGATAATTTCCTTGGCCCGTTGCGGACCGATGCCCGGCAACCCCTTCAAAAAGGCGGCGTTGCCGCTGTCGATCGCCTGCGCGATGACGCTCACCGGCTCGCTCAACGCCCGCACCGCCGCTTTCGGCCCGATACCGGAAACGGTGATAAATTTTTCAAAAAATTCTTTTTCGATTTCGCTGCCGAAACCGATCAGCACCGGCACGCTTTTTGACTGGTCCGTCTGCACATAATGAAACGTGATCAGCGCAATGCGTCCGTCCCGCGCATCGCCGCCCACGCGGGATCCGCGCGGCACGAGAATTTCATACCCCACCCCCTGGACATCGATAAGCAACGACTGATCCCGCCGCTCGATGAGTGTTCCGGCAATTCGACAAATCATAACCGCCCCGCCGTTTCATGCCAATGCGTAATCGCCAGGGCCAGCGCGTCCGCTACGTCGTGCGGCTGCGGCGTTTGCGGCAGCCGCAGTGCGCGTTGAACCATGCGCTGTACCTGTATTTTCTGCGCCGCGCCCGTGCCGGTCACCGCTTTTTTCACGCTGCGCGCGGCATAGCCGACCACCGCGATTCCCGCCTCCGCCGCGGCCAATGCAATCACCCCGCGCGCATGCGCCATCAGGATCGCCGTTCGCGGATGGGCGTAATGGGAATACAATTCTTCCAGAACCAGGACATCCGGCTTAAAATCCGCGGTCACACCGGCAATGCCGCGATAAATCGCGCGCAAGCGCGCCGGCATCGATTCCCGCGCCGAACTGCGGATAACGCCGGCTTCCAGCAATTGCACGCCCTCCGGCCCGCCGGAAAACGAGCGGCGCTGCCCCGGCGATATATTCGCGCGGCTGCGGCAGCGGATCACGCCGTAACCGGTGCGCTGCAAACCCGGATCAACGCCGACGATAATCATTGCGTTCGCGTTATTTATCCAACCCGTTTAGAATTTCGTCCGGAATATCGAAATTTGCGTACACGTTCTGCACATCGTCGTGATCTTCCAGAGAGGAAATCAAATCCAGAATCTGGCGCGCCGCATCCTTATCCGCAACCTTTACCGTATTCTGCGGCAGCATCGTCATCTCCGCCGAAGCGCAGGCAATCTTCCGCTCACTGATCGCTTTTTTCACCGGCTCGAATTCCCGCGGTTCGGTCGTAATTTCGTAGGCCTCGTCCTGGGCGACAAAATCTTCGGCGCCGTTGTCCAGAACAATACTCATCAGCTCGTCTTCATTGGCGGCGGCCTTCGCGACGGTGATAAAACCCTTCTGTTTGAACAGCCAACTGACCGAACCGGCGCCGGCCATATTGCCGTTGCGTTTCGTAAAAATACTGCGCACTTCCGCGGCCGCGCGGTTTTTATTATCGGTCAATACCTGCACCAGAATCGCCACGCCGGCAGGGCCGTATCCTTCATAGGTCACTTCTTCATACACGACGCCGGGAAGTTCTCCCGTTCCTTTCTTGATCGCCTTGTCGATATTATCTTTCGGCATATTCGCTTCTTTGGCCTTAGCCACCGCCAGGCGCAGCCGCGGATTACTTTCGATATTACCGCCGCCTTCCCGCGCGGCAACCGTTAATTCCTTGATGACTTTGGTAAACAATTGCCCGCGTTTTGCATCCGTCGCCGCTTTCTTGTGTTTAATCGTCGCCCATTTCGAATGTCCTGACATACTCGCTTCGCACTCCTGTTTTCTGATTTAATAATTACCCTGCGTATTTCATCACCCTCGTGAAATAGTCAGGTTAACCCGGATTATACTTCGGGATACTCGTCTGGAATTGTTCCTGCAGCGTGTGCAACTTATACTGCCAGCGCACGGCAACCGTGATATCCCGCAAATTCGGATCGCCGCCCGGCTGTTGCACGGTGACCGCGTATTCGTACGCCGGATAATCCGCATCCGGCACGAAACCGCCTGTCGCATAGCCGTCGGCGTTCGTGATATTGGCGTATGCCGCCGCCTTAATCAATTCCATACGGTTTTGCGCGACAAACGCCGCCCGCGTCAAATCCAATGACCGCCGCGCCGCGTCGATGGAAATCGGGAAATAGGAAACCATCGCCACGATCCCCACCGCCAAAACGGTAATCGCGATAATCGTCTCCATCAACGTAAACCCGCGCACCGCAACGGATTTTCTCATGCGCTCAATGATGATGGTGCTCCTCGTGTTCATGCTCGATTTTCGCCTGGGCGACGATTTTTTCCGCCACGCGCGCCGGCACTTCTTCATAATGGGAAAAACTCATCGTGTACGACCCTTGCCCCTGCGTCATCGAACGCAGATCCGTGGCATAGCGCAGCATTTCGGCCAACGGCACCTGCGCGGAAATCTTTTCGTATTTCCCCACCGCCTCCATGCCCTGCACCCGCCCGCGCCGCGAACTCAAATCGCCGTTGATCGCGCCCATAACATCTCCCGGCACGACGATTTCCACATGCATGACCGGCTCCAACAACACCGGGTTGGCTTCCAATACGCCTTTTTTCAACGCCATACTGCCGGCAATCTGAAAAGCCATATCCGAAGAATCAACTTCGTGGTACGATCCGTCATAAATCGTCACTTTGACGTCCACCAACGGATAGCCGGCCAGCGCCCCTTCCTCCATAGCCCGCCGTACGCCTTTTTCCACGGAAGGGATATACTGGCGCGGCACCGCCCCGCCAACCACTTTATCCACGAATTCAAACTGCTTGCCGCGTTCCAACGGATGCAATTCCAGCCACACATCGCCGTATTGGCCGCGGCCGCCGGACTGTTTTTTATATTTGCCCTGAATTTTAACCGGCTTACGGATCGTCTCTTTATAAGGAACTTTCGGCGTGCCGACCTCCACTTCCACGTGATACCGCAATTTCAGGCGCTCGATGGTAATTTCCAAATGCATATCGCCCATGCCGGATAAAATAAGTTCTTTAGTCTGCGCGTCGCGGCTGACCCTGATCCCCTGATCTTCCGTCGTCAATTTCGCCAACGACTGAGAAATTTTTTCTTCATCCTGCCGCGTTTTCGGCTTCAATGAAAACGATATCGCCGGCTCCATCTCTACTTTTGTGTTAAATAAAACTTTCGCTTTGCTGTCCGACAGCGAATCGCCGGTATGCGTGTTTTTTAATTTGGCGACGGCCGCGATATCGCCGGCGCCGACCGCGTCGACCGGCAATTGCTCCTTACCCTGCAGCACATAAATCTGTCCGATGCGTTCGGCGGCGGCCTGCGACACATTGTAAAATTCCGTGTTCGACGCTAATTGCCCGGAAATAATTCGAAATAAACTCAACTGCCCGACATACGGATCGGAAATCGTTTTGAACACAAAAGCCGCGAAAGTCCCGGCGTTCCAGGACATCTTCTTTTCCGCCTTACTGTCCGGATCGGCCGCCGGCTGCGCCGGACGGTCACCCGGCGCCGGAAAATCGTCGACGATGCCGTCGATCAACTCATCGATACCGAGTTGCGCCGTCGGATTTCCGCCGAAAATCGGAATCACCGTCCGCCGCTGCATCGCGCAACGCAGCGCTTTTTTAAATTCATCGGCGGCAAGCGGTTCCCCATTTAAATATTTTTCCACCAGCGCATCGTCGACTTCCGCGACGCGTTCCATCAAGGTTTCCCGCATTTTTTCGGCTTGTTTCTGCTCAGCGGCGGATAATTTCTCCCAGCCGTTTTTCGTAACCAGGGAGGCCACGGCCTTGCAATTGGCCGCCGTGCCCGACACAAACACCGCCGGCAGGCAATTCCCACCCAGCGTTTCCTGAATTGCCGCCACGCTCTGCGAAAATTCCGTATTTTCCTTATCCAATTTTGAAACAAAAATCGCGCTGGGCATATTCACGTCCGCGACTAAATCCCAAACCCGCTGCGTGCCGACCTGCACGCCCTCCGGAGCGCTGACTAAGACCAGCGCCGCATCCGCCGCCGGCAGCGCGTTGCGCAATTCCAAAATAAAATCAGCGTAGCCGGGAGTATCGATAATATTGATTTTTGTTCCGGCAGCCACCGCATGCACCAAAGAAACATTGATCGAAATTTTTCGCGCTATTTCGATCGGGTCATAATCGCTGACCGTATTGCCTTCCGTCACCGTACCCTGCCGCGTCACGGCTTTCTGGCGATACAATATCGCCTCGGCCAACGTCGTTTTTCCCGCCCCGGAATGAGACACGATTGCGACATTACGGATATTCTGCGGTTCAAATTTAACCATAGAGCCTCCTCCCTGTCTGCCGTAGCGGGCTCATCCGCCCTGGCGAAAAAAAACGTAGCACCAGGCGGCGAGCCGGTGAGTTTAAATTATTAAAGGAATTTTATCACAATTATAAAAAAAAAGGAATAGGTTTCCGGCGGGCGCTTATAAGGACGAATCCAGCCATTGCATACCCCGCACCGGCCCTGCCGCTGCGCGCAGGTTCCCGGCAGCGGGCAAAGCGGATGAACGCGGCATATGCACGAATACTTCCCCGGTCGCGCCGACGGGAATCAACAGCCAGAACACTCTGGCCACCTCCGGACGCAGCCGCACACATCCATGACTGGTGTGTCCGGACAGCTCCAACCCGTCGCTTACCGGATGAAGATCAAAACCATGATCCGTTTGAATTACCAAAGCCTCTCTCCCATACGCATATCCTTTCGCTCCATACGGAATATTTTTATACTGCGGCTGCGGGACACGCCGCTGAATGCAAAATTTTCCTTTGGGCGTCGGGGTTTCCTTGTCTCCGGTCGCAACCGGCTCTTTTATACGAGCCAGCACCGTTCCATTAAGCGCCCGGATGGTCGCCAGCAAAGTCGTCGTAGCCGTGCTTACCTGAATATCCACCGTATACTGCGGCACACGAATCGCCGTGCCGATAAATTGCGCAATCGCTCGCTGCGCCTGCGTGTTGGCCTTCTTTAACAAAAACGGTGTGGTGTCGTTTTTTTTCGCGATTGATTCCCAGGTATCGCCGGCGCGGACCGTGTAAATTTTCCGGCGGGGATTAACCGCATACTGCGGTATATCGATTTCTTTACCGATAAAATGCTCTATCTGCTGCTGCGCGGCGGTATTGAGCTCGATCAATAAAGCATCCGTCGTGCCGAAGCGAGCGGCAATGCTTTCCCAGCTATCCTCAGCAGTGACGGTATAATCGATACTGATTTTCCGCATGAGGTTTATCAGTTCGGTCACGGTCGAAACCTTACCCACTGTTTCCCTCGCGGCCTGCGGCGTACTGGCTATCGGTTTTCCCACTCCTGCTGCCGACACCGGCAGCGGCGACCAGGCAGCGTCTCTCGTTCCGGGTAAATAACCGATGGACGCGACAATACCGAGTATCCCCGCCAACCCGCCGACAAGCAGCGGCAGAAAATACGAATGCGGTGTCCTGTCCGCCGCCGGAGCGCGGGGCTGGCCGAAAAACGCCGCCTGCCGCACCGCGGTTGATAAAATGGCGACACGCGGTGAGAGCGCCGCGGCGTCAGCCGCGCCTGGCCCGGACGCATTGGCCGGCAGCGGATAATTACTGAGCAATGCGCTGATGATACACGCGCTTACCATGTTCAATCTGAAGTTTCCCACGCTCTTGGTTTCCTCGTCCGTTTTTCCCTCGTCCGCGCCGCATATCGCCCGCCGGCGGAAAATACCTCCGGGTCGATGCATCAATCCAATCCTGCGGGTATGTATCGTCCCGGCGCGCGTATTTTCACATTATTTCAAGTAATACCATATACCGGATAAAAAAGCAAAAACCGATGATTAAAACCATCGGTTTTTAAAAATTCTGCCGTGAACCGCGCGTTAAAAAAAAATGCCGAGGGACGGAATCGAACCGCCGACGCACGGATTTTCAGTCCGTCGCTCTACCGGCTGAGCTACCTCGGCAAAACAGATCCGCAACCGCGGAACTATTGTGAATTGATAATCTAACATAAAAGAAAAAACCTGTCAAAATAAATTTTTTTCCTTGTCAAGCCAAAATAAGAATGTCCGGTTTTTCCTCCTCCTTTCGAAAGAAAACGTGCCCATCGTTTCAAGGATGGGCACGTTTTTCAACGCCTGCCGGACGACTCGCCTGCGCTAAGACGAAGGGTGAGCCCGGCTCTCCCTATTTATCTTTTTCCGGTTCTTTCGGCTCCTCCGGGAACGAAAACTGCTTTGCCTGGTTGATCGGATCGTTTTTACGCAACGCCGCCTGCCGCGACCAGGTCAGGAAGAAAATCGCCGAGAGCAACCCGATAAAAATCACCACGATCATAATCACCTTGAAGGTCATCTCGCGGGTCAACGCCCCCACGTCGTCGGGTTTCTTCACGATCAACTTTTCCATATCCGTCAACTGCTGCTTGAACGCTTCCATTTTTTGCAGATTCGCGCGGTACGCTCCGATATGCTGCTCGCGGCTCAGCGTTATATCCGCCTGCTGCTTGGCTACCTCGTCTAAGAACCGGTAAATCTGTTCCGCCAACCGGCCGCACGTCTCGGCGTATTCCGTGCCGGACAATGCCTCGGCAAGTTTTCCCGTGCGCAGTTTCATAATTTCGACATTCGTCTGGGGAATAATCCAGATATCCTCCATCTCCACTTTATAGCTGCGCACTTCTTTCGGCGCCAGTTCAATATCGTTCTTATACGCATAGTAGAGCGATTTCGCCGAATCGAATTCCAATTCCAATCCGCCCAGATCGATAATATCTTTCGGCGTGATTTCCTGCGGCAGGTACACTTTTACCTTCGTGGTCTGCGCACGCGTCGCAGACGGATTCGCGGCGGCGACATTGACGACCACGCTGCCGGTCGACTGAGAGGTGGAAACCACCGGCGCATCCTCGCCGCCGAATTC
>JAMWCB010000066.1 GCA_023819605.1 Candidatus Omnitrophota bacterium | reverse complement strand
CCGACATCAACGGCATCGGCTATTCGGGAGTCGGCTATGCCACGGCCGACGTGCGCGCGGTGTCGATCTCGGCCGAACCCGGCGGCGAGTGCTTCCAGCCGACCGCCGAGGATGCCGCGATGGGCACCCGTACGGTTCCGTTTTCACGTCAGCTCTATATCGAACAGGATGATTTTATGGAAAACCCGCCGAAACAATTTTTCCGTCTGGCGCCGGGCAGGGAAGTGCGCCTGCGCTACGCCTATTTTATCCGGTGCGAGGAAGTGATCAAAGATCCGCGCACCGGCGCAATCGTAGAATTGCGGTGCGCGTATGATCCGGCGACCCGCGGCGGCGACGCGCCGGACGGCCGGAAAGTCAAGGCTACGCTGCATTGGGTTTCCGCGGCGCACGCGTGCCCGGCGGAAGTGCGTTTATACGAACATTTGTTTGTCCGGGAAAATCCGGAAGATGCCTCTGCCGGAACAGAGTTTACCGCGGCGCTTAATCCCCGCTCGCAGGAGATCCTGCGGGATTGCAAACTCGAGCCGTCCCTGGCGCAGGCGCAGGCCGGCCAATCGTTTCAATTCGAACGTTTGGGATATTTTTGCGTGGATTGCAAGGATTCGCGGCCGCAGGCATTGGTATTTAACCGCTCGGTCACCTTACGGGATAGTTGGGCGAAAACGCAAAGCAAAACGCCGGCGAACGGGTAGGCCATCGGGAAGGAGACCGCCATGTCCGAAAAGAGAAAATTCGACCGTTTGGCCATGCAGGTACAAGTGCACTGGAAACCGGTCGCGTATTCCACCGCGCGCCAGACGGATATTGCCCGGGATATTTCCATCGGCGGGTTGAGCCTTGTATTGAAAGAGGCGCCGTTAGCGGGAGAGCTTTTGGATTTGGATATCGAGTTGCCGGGTAAAAAAAATATTCAGGCGCAGGCTCAGGTGGTGCGCATCACCGAAATCCGCCGTTACCGGCAGCCGCAGCCGGTATTCAAGATCGGGCTGTCCTTTACGAAAATAGATCCCGCGGATGTGGCGTTGATTGAAAAAATGGTCATTTCATCTTATTTTCCTTAACCCCATACGAGTCGAGCTGATGGTGTGGCGGAAGGCGCGGGATGTTGTGCCGGGAAGTAATCCGCGCGGCAGCAGATATCGCGGGATAACTGCCGTGTTGTGTTGGTGGTGCGCGGCCGCGTGCGCTCCGTTACCCGGCACGGCGCGTTTGCCCGGCACAACGATCGCCACGCCGCCGCTCGCCGAGCATATTGTCGCGGGGATCGCCGCGTGGGAACGGAAGTCGGCCGGCACGTTTGACCGAGTCCGGATTATTGATACGCAGTTTAAAGAGCGGCGCGGCCGCACGTTGATCGAACACTGGACGGTTCAGCGCGGCCAGAAAAAAATTTTGTATACGGTAGAATTAATCTCTTCTCCGGATGCCGGCACACAGATCAAGGTGCTGCAGCCGGTCGATGTCCAGGATATTTTGCTGGCGCCGGGAGAGGCGGGCATCGACGCGCGGGAATAAACCCGCCGGTTGCGGTTTACAGGTTTACAAAAGAAAGGGTGGTTCGATGCGGTGGTTGTGCAGAGGTGGAGGAATCTTTTGCTATCTGCTGATGCTCGTCTCCGCCGTGACGGCGGCGGAAAAAAAAACGGCGGTGATTGCGACGATTTTCCCGTTATATGATTTCGCGCGAGCGGTGGGCGGCGAATATATTTCTCTGTCTATGCTCCTGCCGCCGGGAGTTGAAGCGCATGCCTTTGAACCGAAGCCGGGGGATATGCTGCGCATCGGCGGCGCGGACATTTTTGTCTATGCGGGCCGCGCGATGGAACCGTGGGTTGACGAGTTGATCCAGGGGGTGGCGGCGCCATCGCTGCGGGTCGTCGATGCGAGCACAGGCATCGCGGTGGCGCCGGCGGCGGAGCAAGCCGGGGAGCACGCCGCGCATGCCGGCCATAGCCACGGCCAGGAGCATGTTGATCCGCATATTTGGCTTGATTTCGATAACGCGCAAACGATGGTTGACACGATTGCCGCGGCATTGAGCGCGGCAGATCCCGCGCGTCGGGTTGATTATGCGGAAAACGCGCGGCGGTATAAAGAGCGTTTGCAAAAATTGGACAGCCGTTTCGTTGAATTTTTTGCGCAGCGCGGCTCGACGACGATTGTGTACGGCGGCCACGCGGCATTCGGATATTTTTCCCGGCGGTACGGGGTATCGTTTGTTTCTCCCTACCGGGGTTTTTCACCGGATGCCGAACCCACGCCGCAAAACATCATTGCGATGATTAAAACCGTGCGTCGGTCCGGCGCGAAAGCGGTTTTTTACGAAGAAATGATTGAGCCGAAAGTCGCAACGATCGTCGCGCGGGAGACCGGCGCGGAGTTGTTGCTGTTGCACGGCGCCCATAATATATCCAAAGAACAGTTCGCGCAGGCCGTCACGTTTATCGATCTGATGGAAGAGAATCTTGAACAATTGCGGCGAGGATTGTCCGGACGATGAATATAGTCGAGGTTGAAAATCTCAGCGTATATCATCAAGATACCGCGGTGCTCTCCGGAGCCAGTTTTTCCGTAGAGTCGGGCGATTATCTGGGTATTGTCGGCCCCAACGGTTCGGGCAAGACGACGTTGATAAAAACCATTGTCGGAATTGTGCCGTTTGCCGCGGGGAATATCCGGATTATGGGCGAAGAATTGCGGCGGTTTGAGCGGTGGAGCAGCCTCGGGTATTTGCCGCAAAAAAATAATCTCGTTGATCCGCGGTTCCCCGCGTCGGTCGCTGAAATTGTCGAATCTGGTTTGATCGCAACGCGCACGCGTCTGAGCCGGCGTGCGCGCGCGCGGCGCGTGGACGAGGCGCTGTCATTATTGGATATTCGGGATCTGGCTTCGCGGCTGGTCGGCCGCCTGTCCGGCGGGCAGCAGCAGCGTGTCTTATTGGCGCGCGCCCTGGTGAATGAACCGCAATTGCTTTTTCTGGACGAACCGACCACGGCGCTGGATCCGCAGACACGCGAAAATTTTTACGCTCTGCTGCAGCGGTTAAACCGCGACCGGAAGATTACGATTATGTTTATTTCGCATGATCCGGGCGCGATCGGCGAGTATGCGTCAAAATTACTGTATTTGGATAAGAGAGTGATTTTTCACGGGACGTTCGATGATTTTTGCCATTCGCCGGAAATGACCGATTATTTCGGCTCGGCCACGCAACATTTGATGTGCCATCGGCACGGATAAGGACTATGCCGGATTTACTTGACGCGCTTCGGTATTCCTTTATGCAGCGGGCAGTGATCGCCGGTTCGTTTATCGCTCTGTCCTGCGCCGTGCTCGGTGTTTTTTTAGTGCTCAAACGCTTTTCCCTGATCGGTGACGGCTTAGCGCATATCAGTTTCGCGACCATTGCCCTGGGATTATTGCTCAAGGTATCGCCGATATATCTTTCTCTGCCGTTTGTCGTCGGCGCTTCGCTGCTTATTTTAAAATTAGTGGAAAAAACCGTCGTCTACGGAGACGCGGCAATCGGGCTGCTATCCGCGGTAGGCGTGGCTACCGGCGTGATGATCGCCAGCCTCAGCGGCGGTTTTAATGTGGATTTATTCAGCTATCTTTTTGGAAATATCCTGGCGGTGAGCCCGGCGGAAGTTTTTATGTCGATTGGCCTTTCCGCAGCGGTGCTTGGTGTAATTACGGTTTTGTACCGGCAGTTGGTCGCGGTTACGTTTGACGAAGAATATGCCCGGGTTTCCGGAATTCGCACGACACGCGTCAATCGCATCCTGTTAATGTTGAGCGCGTTGACCGTTGTTTTGGGAATCAAAGTTGTGGGAACGCTGTTAGTTTCCAGCCTGATTATTTTTCCGGCGATTACCGCGCTGCAGATTGCGCGCAGTTTTAAAACGGCGCTTCTGTTCGCCGGATTGTGCGCGGTCGCCTCAGTTTGGTGCGGCGTGGCGCTGGCCTATCAGTTGAATGTGCCGGCCGGAGCGGCGATTGTCCAGGTGAATTTTTTATTTTTTACGGCGGTATACGCAGGGTCGCGTATCGCCGGAGCGCGATCGCGCGCCCGCCGGATTCAGGCCGGACGAGCGGGCCAGTCCCCCGGTGACAACGAGGAGTAATGATGGTGAAAAATTCGGTATTTATTGCTGACGCAGCGCAGAGCGTGGCGTATCAAAAAGGTGCGGTGGTCAGCCGGACGCTGCTGGATAAGCAGGTCGGCACCATAACCGTATTTGCGTTTGACGCCGGACAAGGGTTGAGCGAACATACGGTGCCGTATGACGCGTTTGTGCATGTGCTTGAAGGAGAAGCGGAAATAACGATCGCCGGAACCGTGTATACGGTAACCAGCGGCCAGGTCGTGATTATGCCGGCGCGGCAGCCGCATGCGTTGCGCGCGAAACAGGCGTTTAAAATGATGCTGGTGATGATTCGAGCAGAGGACTCGTCCGCAGACGAGTGATCACCGGTGCGGTTGAAGAGGGGGGCGTAGTGCGCTGGTTGATTGTCGGAGGCATAGCCGCTTTTTGGCTGTTTCAGGTGTGGGCTAACCGGCCGGTCGCCTATGGCCCGGGTGTGCTGGCGCCGGAAGAGCCGCGGCAAAAAATTTATGCAGCGTCACAGACCGTTGCTTGCAACGGCTATAATCTGAAATTGCTCGCTTCTTTCGATATCACCGCGAAAGTATTATCCCGCCGCACGTACCATGGCCAGCGCGGCGATGAATTATCACCGCTGGATTTGGCGTTGGGGTGGGGGCCGATGTCGGATGAATCAATTCTGAAAGATATCTCTATTTCTCAATACGGACGGTGGTATCATTGGCATGTCCGGCAATTCCCCATACCGCGCCGGGAAATTGAAAAACACAGCGCAAATATGCACCTCATTCCGGCAACGCCGGAACTATCTCGCGCATTGCAGGATATTCGCACCGGCCAGATTGTCACTTTGCGCGGATATTTGGTCGAAGTGACGGCGCCCGACGGATGGCGGTGGCGCAGTTCCCTGTCGCGGGAAGATACCGGCGCCCATTCATGCGAAGTGATGTACGTCGAATCTTTGGAATGATAGAGTTTTTTTATAAATTCGGAACTTATCGGCGCGCGGCGTGTCTGAGTAACCAACGCATCGTGTTGTAAGGTTTCTGGGGAGGATAGCGGCGTATGCGGCAAAGATGGCGCGACATAGTATTTTTGTGCGTGGCGATAGTTATTGTATCGGCAGGCGTTGATGCGCTGGCTGCGCCGGAAAAAAATCTTTCGGCATTGGCCGAGGAGGCTGAACGCTATTACCAGGAAGGTTCCTATCGTCGTAGCTACGATCTGTATCAGCAGATTTTTGCCGCTCATCCGGATTCTGAGATGTTGCAGTGGACACGCTTCCGGTTGGCCGATACGCTGTGGCGGCAAAATGCCGCGGCCGCTTCCCCAGATGCGACTATACTCGAAGACGCGCGTCGGCAGTTAGAGGAATTGGCGGCTGAATATACTGAACCCGCCGCACGCAATACTTTGTGGGCAGATGTCGTGGAATCATTGGCGGATTCGTTCTGGTTGTTTCGGGGCGCGCAGGACTGGGGCGCTGCCTGGCCGCGTTATCAGGAAGTATTAACCTGGTGGGGAAATTCTTCCGATATCGAAAAAGCCCGCCGGCGCTATCTGGATATCGTCTGGCGAATTAGCGAACCCCCCTACCGTGAGGAATATTATCCGTACGCATATTTTGTCGGCCAGGTGCCGGAAGAAATTATCGAAAACGCGGTAAAAATTGCCGTTAGTCCGCAGGACAAAGCGCGGGCGCACTATTTGACGGCAATACGTTTTATGCAGGACAGCAATCCCCTTCAAGCTAAACGTGTCCGCGCCGCCTTTGTCGCGGCGGTCAATGCCGGACAAGGAACCCCCTGGCATGACGACGCATTGTTTTATTATGCGCAGTGGTGCACCCGTTCCGGCATTTTAAAGCGTGATGACGCGGGAACGCTTAGCAGCGCGCCGGATTTTAAGACAGCCGTGGCGGTGTGCAAACAAATGCTGCGCGATTTTCAAAAAGGAAAAACGCGTTATTTTGAGCAAGCGCAGTCTCTGTTGAAAACGCTCACTGATCCGGAGCTGACCGTGAGCGTCTCGGAAATTTTCGCCCCGGGCGCCGCGGCGTCGTTTTATTGTCAGTGGCGGAATGTATCCCGGATTGATTTTGCCCTTTATCCGGTGAATATGCCGGAGGCCGCTGATTTCTCCCGGACATCCGCGCCCGCTGATCAATGGCTTCAGAGCATAAAAATCAGCGGGTCTCCGCTGCGGCGTTGGGGAAAAGACGGCACGCCTCAGCAGGAATACGCCCCCGGCGAGGAGGTGATCACGGTGCCCGGAAAGCTTGCCGCCGGCGCGTACGTGCTTGTCGCCACGGCCGCGGGCAAGGAAGCGCGGGAATTGATTTTAGTCAGTGAGGCGGCAGTTGTTCTGCGCAGTTCCGGTCGTAAGGCATTGGTTTTCCTGACGCATGCGTTTACCGGAAATCCGGTAGTTAACGCGCCGGTGGTCATTTGGGAACGGGTGCACGAACGGAATAATTCCTGGCGGCGGCAGCGCGGCGTTACGGATAACGATGGCTTGTGCCTCTTTTCTCTGCCGGAGTCCCGGAACAGCCGCGACATTTTCGTAGCCGCCGGCAGCGCGGGCATGCAGGCATTTTGTACCGGGTACGGTAGCGCGGAACCGGCAGCCGGGGAGCGTTGGCGGGTTTATGCGATAACCGATCGTCCGGTATACCGTCCGGAAGACACGGTTCAATGGAAAATTATCGCGCGGCAGAAAAACGGGCAGGATTATACAGTGCCGGCGGCAACCATTGTTGAATACGAGATCAGCGACGCGCAGGGAGCGGCGGTGGCTTCGGGCACGGCAACACTGAATCAATTCGGCGGTGCATGGGGAACGCTGCCGCTGACGAAAGCGATGGTTTTGGGAGATTACCGCTTGGCCGTGTGGACTGCCGGGAAAAATATCCGTATCGCGCAGGCGCCGTTGTTTCGGCTGGAAGAATATAAATTGCCGGAGTTTTCCGTTGCGGTGAATATCCCACGCGACGAAAGCGGCGCACAACGCCGTTTTTCGCTGGGACAAACCGTTTCCGCGGAAATTTCCGCGCAGTATTATTTCGGCGGCCCGGTGGCCGCTGCCGCGGTGGAAGTCCTGGTTTATCAGAAGCCGTTTTGGCCGCAGTGGGATAAATCGCGCGAATACCCTTGGTTATTTCGTGATACGGCGGGAATGCGGCAATCGTATGGCCCCGGACAGATCGTCAAACGGGAAGCGCTGACCACCGATGCCCAGGGACGGGCGCAGGTCAGTTTTCCCACACCGGCAAGCATGCATCAAGAATGGGAATATCGCATCGAAGCGCGGGTTACGGATTCATCGCGCCGTGAAATTATCGGGGAAAATACGGTGCGCGTGACCCGCCAAAGTTATTATGCGCGCGTGGAACCGGCGCACCAACTGTACCGGCCGCGCGAGAACGTAACTATTGCGGTGGCCACGCGGGACGCGAATCAACAGGCGGTTGCCGCGGCCGGAACCGTCACGGTGACGCGGCAATGGTGGGAAGAATCATGGATTGATTCGCAGGGTGCGGCGCTTACGCCCGAACAGGTGCGGGGCGCGTGCGCCGCGTATGGCGGTTGCGAGGCGGATGGACGGCTGGACAGCGAAATATGCAGGCCGCAGGGATGCCGGTTGGTGGCACAGGGATATCGGCAGGAAGCCATTGCCAGCCGGGCGCTTGCGACTGCCGCGGACGGTACGGCGGAGTTGACATTTATTCCGGAGAAGGAAGGCTATTACCGTATTGCTTGGCTGAGCGCTGCGGAAGATATGGTGCCGGTTACCGCCCAGGCGACGATTTGGGTAACGACAAAAAAGACGCGGCAGCTGGGGTATTATCCGGCCGGCTTGGAATTGATTGTCGATCAGGACACCTGGCAGGCCGGAACGACCGCGCCGGTTCTCGTGGTCACTCCTTATCCGGCGCAGGCCGTTTTGGTCAGCTTTGCGGCGGATGAATTGTTGGACTATCAGCTCGTGCGCCTGGAAGAAACATCCGGGATGCTGGAAATAGATGTACCGGCCGCATACGCGCCGAATGTGTTTTTGGAAGCGGCGGCGGTCCGCGGCGGCGAGTTGTTTTCGGCACAGCAGGAAATTATCGTGCCGCCGCGGGAGCGTTTTTTGAATCTGCAGATTCAATCGGAAAAGCCGGAATATTTGCCCGGTGAACAGGGCCGTTTCAGCGTTACGGTAACCGACGATGACGGCGAGCCGGTTGCCGCGGAATTGAGCCTGGCGGTTTGCGACGATGCGGTGCACGCCATCCAGCAGAGTTATGCCCAGGATATCCGTCAGTTTTTTTATGGCCAGAAACGCCGTAATGCGGTGGCTTTGGCCAGCAGTTTTTCAGTGCGGAATTTTCAGCGGCCCGCTTCGTCGATGAATCGGTTCGGCGATGAGAAAATAGGCAGAGGCGAAGAGCATCGTTTTAAAAAAGATGCTGGACTGAACTTGCGGGAGCAGAAGAGTTTGTCGGTAGTACAGGAATCGGCGGTAGCGGATTGTACCGAGCCGGCAGCGGCGTTCAAACCTTCCGAATCCGATGCGGCGGGCAATGTCCGCGTGCGGCATGATTTTCGGGCGACGGCTTTGTGGGTGCCGGAATTTCACACGGACGCGCAGGGGCAAGCGTTTGCCGAGCTTATATTTCCGGATTCATTGACCCGCTGGCAGGCTGCGGTTACGGCGGTGTCCCGCGACAGCCGCGTGGGCGCAGCCGGGACAGCCTGCCGGACAAAACAGCCGCTGATCGTGCAACTACAGGCGCCGCGTTTTTTTGTCTGCGGCGACGAAACGGTTGTTTGCGCGGTTATCTATAATAATACGGAGAGCGAACTGAAGGTAACCGCCGCACTTCGGGCCGACGGTCTGAATGTCGTCACCGCTGGCGCGGAAAAAACAGCGCGGGAGCAGGTAACCAGCGTGCCGGCGCAGTCTCAAAAGCGCGTGGATTGGCCGGTGCGGGCGGCGCATCCCGGAACGGCGACGATACGGGTCAGCGCCCGCGCCACCGCGTATGCCGATGCTATGGAAAAATCGATGGCGGTATACGCGCACGGTATTGAGCAGGTGTTCGCGCGATCCGGAAAAATTTCCGGCGGGGAAGCCCGTGTGAATTTTCGTTTACCGCGCGAACGGGTTATGGCTGCGCCGGGGATCGAGCTCGCCGTTACGCCCAGCGTGGCGGTAACGATGTTGGATGCGCTACCGTATTTAATCGATTACCCCTATGGATGTACCGAGCAGACGATGAGCCGGTTTCTACCGGCGGCGGTTGTGCAAAAAACGCTGCGTTCGCTGGGGCTGAATGCCGCGGATATCGAAGGAAAAATGTTCGGCGGCATCGAGCGTGCGTTTGCGGCAGCGACTCAGACGCCGGGGCAGAAACCGTTGGCGTACTTGCCGGATATGACGGAACAGGGATTGAAGCGTTTATATGATTTTCAGCACGCCGACGGCGGATGGGGATGGTGGAAAGAGGGCGACAGCGACCGCTGGATGAGCGCCTATGTGCTCTGGGGATTAAGTTTGGCCGCCGATGCCGGCTGCGCGGTTGATGCGGGGGTAGTGGAGCGCGCCGCAACCTATATGGCTCGGCAATTGATTGAAGCCGAACAGATGCCGGATGTGCAGGCCTGGATGCTGCACGCGCTGGCGGTATATCGCCGCGGTACACCGAAGAGTGCGCGGACAGCGTTTGAACAGCAGGCGTTTGATAATCTTTGGCAACAGCGGGATCGTTTGAATGCGTTCACCCGGGCGCTTGCCGCGCTCAGCGCCCATGCCTATGGTTTTAATGAGCAGGCGGCGCTGTTAGCCCGCAATCTGGAAAATGACGCAATTTGGGATCGGCAGCCGGAACCCTCATGCCGCGGGGCTGCCGCGGAAGAGGAGCCGGATAAGGAGCGGATGGCTACGGCGTACTGGGGCATCGGCGGTGAGATCGAACGATGGTCTGATGATGATGTAGAGACAACGGCGTTTTGTTTGCGGGCGTTACTAACGATTCTGCCGGAGCATCCGCTGGTTGAACCGGCCGTACAATGGTTGGTGCGTAACCGGCGGGGAAACCAATGGAGCAACACGCGGGATACCGCCATAACCGTGCTCTGTTTATCGGAGTATCTGCGGAAACAGTCGCGCGCGGAAGGCGACGTGGCGTATGAAATTATCGTCAACGGCAGAAGTATCGCGAAACAGAGCTGTACACCGCAGGATATGCTCCGGATCCCCAGCCGGTTTACGGTGCCGCCGGAATTGGTGCGGGACGGCGAGACTGAGATTCGTTTCGTCCGTGCCGACGGCACGATGCCGTTGTATTATTCGGTCCAGGCGAAGTACTTTACCGGTGAAGAGCCGGTGCCGGCGGCCGGTAACGAACTATTCGTGCGGCGTCAATATGTGCGTTTGGCCGGACGTCCGACGCTGTTACAGGGGCAAGCCTATGAACGGGTGGTGCTGCCGGATAATGCCCGGGTACAAAGTGGCGAGCGCGTGGAGGTTGTTGTGACGATCGAGGCGAAAAATAATTATGAGTATCTGATCATTGAAGATTTAAAGCCTGCCGGATTGGAAACGGTGCAACTGCGCAGCGGCCAACCGCTCTTTGCGTATCAGATAAAATCCGGCGCTTTTGAACGGCTGGCCGCCGGCGGACTTGCGGCGCCGGCTGATCAAATCGGACAGCCGCGGTATGTCTACCAGGAATTGCGGGATCGTGCCGTGGTGTTTTTTATCGATAAACTGCCGCAGGGAGTTTGGCAGCTCTGTTATGAATTGCGCGCGGAAACGCCGGGAAATTTTCATGCCCTGCCGGTGCTCTGCCAGGCAATGTATGTGCCGGAAATCCGCGCCAATAGCGCTGAATCCCGCGTGCGGGTGGAAGCAGGGAAGTGACAAGTGATAAGTGACGAGTGGAAAACCGACGGATGAGGGACGAAGGACGAGGGACGCGAAGAACGAGAATAGTATAGGCGGCAAAGACCAAAAGACTATGGAGGAACGATGATCAGGCGTTTGTTGGTAGTAGCGGTTGTAGTAATGATGGCAATGTGCGGTACGATGCCGGTGTACGCCGGGCATGGATACCATGTAAAATGTGCGCAGTGCGGTTGGGCAGATAAAATATATTTTGGCGGAGGTAAAATCTCGAGAGTTGTTGCGACGGGGTATTGCGTTCAGTGTAAAAAAATCGTTGCGCGGGTTGTCGGCACGGCAAAAGATCAGCAGGGCAGGTACGTTAATCCGGATGGAAGCACTTGTTCTGAAGAAGAATTAAAACAGTTGGAAAAGCCGCTGTCCTATGGATATATTCCCGGGGACGATAGGCTTCGGGCGATTTTTCTTTGTTCGGAGTGCAGGCGCCCATTTGTTCAGATGAGAGAAGAAGATTTTCATGATAACGGCAACGTTCTTTTTTATTGTCCCGCTTGCCATAGTCTGTCATTAACGGTTAGCGGGGGGATAAAGTGGGATTAGTTAGGATACTTGTCTGGAGAATTAAAGAGTTATCAAGTGATTGGGGATAAGTAATGAGAAATTTTCTTGTAGCTTATGGTGACGCACTGTACGTTTTTTTGTCCCTCGGTTTTTCACTCTTCACTCGTCACATCGCACTCGTCATTTCTTTTCTCGTCTCTCGTCCGTCGGTTTTTTCTGGACTGTACTTTGGAGCCGGTGGCGTGAAGCTATGTTCTTCAGTCGTCCCTCGTCCGTCGTCTTTCGTCCTTCGGTTTTCTGGCCTGCAGCCTGCAGCGTGCAGCCTGTAGCTGGTACTATTATCAAGAGGAGTAATTTCATGGGAGAGATTAATACGCCGGGAACCGCGAAAGCGGTTGGTAATAGCCGCACGACAATTTTGATTATCCGCCATGGGCAAACTCAGTGGAATGTGGAACGTCGCATACAAGGCCATGATGATAGCGCATTGACGGCAATCGGCATCGCGCAGGCGGAATCTTTGGCGGCGCGGTTGCGCACGGATCCCTGCGCGGCGTTGTACAGCAGCGATTTGCGGCGCGCGCTTCAGACCGCGCAGATTGTCGCGCGGCAATGTCAGGCGCCGCTGCACACGGCGCCGGAGTTGCGGGAACGCAACCACGGAATTTTTCAGGGATTGACCTTCGCGGAAGCGCAAGAAAAATATCCCGCCGAATACGCGCGCTATATGGATGGTGGCCCTGATTATGTTATCCCATCCGGAGAAAGCAAACGGCAGTTTCAGGAGCGGGCCTGGGCCTGGTTTTTGGCGTGCGCGCAACGGCACCGGGGGCAAACCGTGGCTGTAGTAACCCATGGCGGAGTTTTGAAGGCCATGGTGCGTGCGGTGCTGAATGTGCCGCTTGCCGGACATTGTTCGATACGTCTCTATAACGGGTCGATCAACCGTTTTGCGGTTGATGAGCGGGGATGGACGATCGAAACTTTGGGTGATACCGCGCATCTGCGCGATATTACCGCTTTTACCGATGTTTTTCAGTGAGCAGACAAAAAAATTTACCGGACAGCTGTGATTTAAAGCTTAAAATGTCTATTTTCTATGTCTGCCGCACACTGTCTTTTTATGGTTTTATCATTGACAAAGTATATGCATATGGTATAGTTGAGGTGTATGAATATTGTTTGGGATGATGCGAAGAATCGAAAATTGATTTTTGAACGCGGTATTAGTTTTGAGGAGGCTGCTGAGCTTATATTGCAGGAGCGATATGTTGATATATTAAAAAATCCGACCAAAGACAATCAGTTTTATTTTCTTGTTTTAATAAAAAATTATATTCATGTCGTGCCATTCTTGATAAATGATAAAGAAGAAATTGTTTTGAAGACAATTTTCCCGAGTC
>JAMWCB010000065.1 GCA_023819605.1 Candidatus Omnitrophota bacterium | reverse complement strand
GCGTCCTGTATCGCAGTCGCTACTTTATCCTGCACTTCCGTCGCTACGCCCGCGCTCGCCACCGCTGCCTTCACCGGCGCTACATCCGCTTTCACCAATGCCACCACCGGCGCTGACACCATCGACTGTATCGCAATTGCTCCTTTATCACTCAGCGTCTTGATCGTCGCATCGACGACCGCGCCGACGACCGCGCTGATGACCTCGGTACCAATCGACGAATAAGCAGCTTCCATTTTCTGTTGAACCGCTGCCTTTAACTTATCCGGTTCAGTATTTTTACCCTGAACCTCCGATAGCACTGCGTCAATGACCTGAAACACTAATGCCCGATCAGACTGCACACCTGAAACTTTAATAATACTGTCAGCCATTATACTCAACTGCGCTTCCGGCGTGGCCGCTAATGCTATATTATAAGAAGTATCCGCCGTTGTTCGTTCCGCCACATTGGTGTCGGCCCTTTCCATCGCCGTCATCGGGATAAGCTCCTGCGATGCAGAAAGCATCGCCACCGGCTGTTTTTCTTGGTCTACAAGTATCGTCGTGACGGTTTGGTTGGTATTCACTTGGACATCCAGGCTCTTAACCACCGCGCTGACAAAACTCTTAAATTCCTGCACACTATTTTCCGCACGCTTTATCGCCACCACCGCGCTCTGCACTATCGGCGCCAGTTTCGCCTGATCCGCATCAGCGATGCCTGCGTCCGTCATCGCACTCGCCGCAACACCTTTCACCGCCGCATCATCCGTTACATCCAGCGACGACACTGCCACGCTGATTGCGCTGACCAATTTATCCGCTACATCTTCGCTTACTACCGCATTCACCAACACCGCCTTCTGCTCGACTTTTGCCGCTTGCAGACTGAATCCCATTGAATTGCTTATGGTCTGTGCTCCCTGCGTGACAATCGCTTCGGCCATCTGAGCCGGATCAACGGCAATCTCGCCGGTATCTACCAATGCCTGAATTTTCTCAGCGACTTTCTCAACGATCGCTGTATGTGCAAGCGGTGTTGTATTTTTTTGCTGTTCGGCAGCCACTTCCGTCTGGGCACTCTTCACCGCTGTAACAACCGCAGCCCGTGTTTCAACCGTCGCATCGTTCATTGATGGAAGCGTCGCTTGGGTCATGGTTCCCAAACCAACAATTTCCGGATTAAGCATATTTGCCGTCTGGGAACGAAGCGCATCGACATCGTGGTTGCCTTCAGACTGTTGCGCAATCGCATCGAACGTTGCGCCGACTATTCCCATCGCCAAAGTTCGCTGCGTGCCCGCATTCTCCGACTTAAGGGTAGCTGCCAACTCTTCCGACAAGCCCTGCGTTGCCGCTTCAGAGAATGCCCCGCTATTCCACACATTCAGCGTCCCGGTAATTTGCTTTAACAATTCCCGGCTAAAGGTCGTATCACCGCGCATAATGCTCAGGTACGGATTATCGCCGGTTTCGGAAATGCGCGGCGTCACCACCAGATATGAAATCTTTTCTTCTTTAAAAAACTCGGTCAATTTCGGCGTATGAAATCCACCGGTAACCAACACCGCGCCGGGGCTGTTATACTGCTGCATCTGCGCCAGGGTCTGATCGACAAATACCCGGTCGCGCTGCACGGCCAATTCATAAAACTTCACCCATGCCGGCGCATAGGCTTCCAAAGCCGCCAGTTCTTTGGGCGGAGCCAGCCGCAGATTATACGCCGCGGCCTGCTCGATCAGGAAAGAACGCATTCCGTCAATCGTAATCGCTTCGCGCGCTGCCTGGAAACGGTGATAATCATCGCGCACCAATTCCAAATCAACCAATTTATCCAATAGTTTCAGATAATCCACCATCGCGTCAAAACCGCGCTGATTATCCGCAGTGTAGTAACTTTCGCTTACCGCCCGCTCAATGGCGTCGATTTCGTCAAACAGGGTCGCGTTGGCCACGCGCTCGTATTCTGTGATATATTCGGCATAGCGCACGAAATGACCATACGCGGAAAGGTTCAGGCGATATTTGAACGCCAAATCGCGCAGAAAATTGGCAAACTGGCCGGCGCTGATCAAACCTTTCTTAAAATCAATACTATTGCCGACCAAATCCGCTAAATCCTCTTTGCGGTTGATTTGTTCCGTCAGCGCGTTGAGCAGTTCCGCCCGCTGCGCATCGGCTTTTTTCAAATCCAAATCTTTTTCCAAACGAATCGCTTTCTGCAAAGCGTAAAAATGCGGATAATTCTGGCGTTTAAGGTTCTGAACGGTCATCACCTGATACAGTTGACGGCAATACTCGCCGAAGGAAATCTGATGCTGTTCGTAGCTTGTGCGCAACTGGTCGAAATTTTTAAGGGCATCATTATAAATAGACGGTTTGAGCTGATCAAATAACTGGCGCACTGAACGCAGGGCAAGCTTCAGTTCGGCTTTATAGGGCTGTGATTTCTGGAACGCGTCTAAATTGGCAAAATATAATTTCGGGTCTTCCACGCCGACTAAGTTCAGCTCGTAATCCACAGTCGCGGCCAGATATTCCGGGCCGGTAAGTTTGCCTTCTTTCATAAAATAAGAGGCGACATTGCGCACGATTTTCTTGTCCGGAAACGCTTCCAAAACCGGATTACTCACGCGCCCGGCCGCGCCTTCTACCGCTACTAATTTCACATGGTAGACGGAAACCAAGCGGTCAATGATTTTCGCGATGTTTTGCTGCGCGTCGAAATCACAGTGCGCGTCCTGGATATTGATAATCACTTTGTTTGCGGCGGCATTATGCACTTCCCGGATGAGTCCCCAGCTGCCGGGGATTTTCAGTTTCAGCACGTCCTGCACCGCGATTTTTCCCGGCGCCATTGCCGGAGCGCTCGCCACCAGCGGCGGCTGTGCCGCGAATGCCGCGCTGTTAATGGTCATTGCCCATGAAACCAACACACTCATTACCCGTACGTACGCCCGTTTCCTCATAAAAACCGCCCTCCTTTGTCCTGCCCGCAAAAAAATAAATAAAATAAGAACATAACACCCTTTTCCATCAAAGCAACCACCCGGACACCGTCGCGGCAATCGCCGAACGGTTATGTCCAGATTGGATTATTTTCTCATTAAAAACTTCGCACCGCCGGCGAATTAAAAAATGCCTCTTTCATAATCTTCATGTCATTCACCGATATCTTCGATGCCGGAAACCCGGCTTCCAACTCATTGATCACATCTGCCTTCATCGCATCCGTATCAGTCTTCGTGGCCGGCGGCGGATTCTGCTCATTGACCGCCACCTTTTCCTGCGTCGAGTTCGCGGCTAACAATCCTGTCAATTTCGTATTTGCCGTTTCCCCGAACAACTTATCCTGCAAACCAAACACGATCGTCGCGTCGGGGGTATTCCCCTGTCCGGATTGCGTCATATTGTAGGTTATCAATGCCGCTTCGCTGTCGCTCATCTGCGAACGTTTAATCTCCGGAGCAGCCCCGGTGGACATTTCCTCCATCTGCGCATTAATCGCCTTGATGACATCCTTGGCTTCCGCAGTCGCCGGCATTGCGCCGGACTCAACCAACGCTTTCACGGCCGCACGCACATCTTTACCCGCGCCGCGCAGATAGGTATGAACGCTGACTGTGACTTCTTTGCCTTGAATCGTTACTGTCGGCAATGCCAGTTTGTCACCCATGGCCTCAGCGGTTTCGTGGAACAGGACAATACCCTGTTTATCATGATTTTCATTCCACAAACGCTCACCGACAAATACCGTCACGCCACCGTCTTCCTGCATGCCATAGGCGCGAATGACCGGCGCATTGCTGTCATCAAATAAAATAAGGTTGACACTTGTCGTAGCGAGAATCATATCCGCGTTCTCTTTATCCTGACCGGTCAAAGAAGAAGTATCAACTGGTTTCAATGCCTGATCACGGGAAGTACCGTTGAACAATTTTAAGGTTTCAAGCTCGCCATTCTGCCCGCGCACACTAAGCTTTGAACCATTAACCCGCTCCACGGTTACCGCCAACGGATTGCCCTCCGCATCCAGGAAACGCCCCATGGCGCCGCCGACACGCGGAGCCACTGCCTCAACGAACTCGAACTTTATTTCATTATCAATAGCCTGAACCACTGCGGGTGCCGGCTGCTCTCGCATCAAACCAAGCATATCTCCACCCACACCAACGAGATTTTCTATCCAACTGTAACCTAATCCATTTTGCAATACCTCTTTTACTGCCTGCGTGAGTTTCGTCTTCATCGCATCAATCATTGCCGCATCGCCATTGTCATTACTCTTCGCCTGCATTTCTTGAATCTTCTGGTCAATCGCGCTCATCGCTTCATTTTTAAATGTCTCACACAACATAGAACGATCTAAAAACTCTGCATTTTCAATGATATTAATCACTGCTATCTTAACATCATTAATTTTGTCCACCTTTGCGCCAGACTCAATAAGGTTCACAAATTCCGTCGCGGACTGACGCACCGATTCTTTTCTTTCAATCAGGTCGGTCAATGCTTCATCCACTGCATCCAACTGCGCGGTCAAGTATTTCTCCTTCTCTGGAATCGTCGCCGCAGCGCCGTTACCGTTGCTTCCTTGACGCAGCGCCTGCATCTGCTGCGCAATCGCTATTTTGGCCTGACTGGTAAATACCGCGCGCAACGCCGGGCGGTATTGAGCTTCAATCTCATCAAGCGCCGCAATCACCTTTTTCTTCACCTGATCAATTTTATCAGTATCCGCGATAAACTCATGCGCGGCCTGAGTCACGTCAACAATCCGATGAAGCGAGCCAACAACCTCATTGACCGCCTGCGTCAATTTCTGCTCCACTTCGTCGATTTTTGTCGCGTCGCCATTGCCGTCACTGCCTTTACGCATTTTATGAATCGTCTGATAAAGTGCGCTCTGCGCTTCATTTTTGAAGACCGAAACTAAATGACCTGGTTCTTCCTTCGTCGCGGATTGCGCTAAAACAATACTCACCGCGTTGACGATGCCGCTGGTATCCTGATCCGTCGAAACCGCGGCAACGAAACCTTCCGCCTGGTTGCGCACTTGGAGAATACGCTGCGCCGGGGCCGCTATTTCAGGAGTAATCTCCTTGCCTTGGAGACGGCTCGATAAAAATCCTTCCGCCGAATCGCGGCTCGCGTGCTCTGCCACCACGGCAAAATGATTTTGCGCTTTGACCACATAGTCTTTATCGCCCGTAGCACTCGCTACCGCTGCAGCACACAACCCTGCGCTTCCATGATTCCTTAACGCCCCAACCGCATATTGTTCTGCCGCCGGCACCAATGCCAAAGCTGATTCATAGGCCTTGACAATCTCTATAACTGCAGGAACACGTTCATCGTCAGACAAATATTGCAATTGTTCCCCAATAACTGCCGCCTTCTTTTCATACGCAGAACGCAGTAATGCAGAATCATTTTCCGGTAATAATAACTCAATCGCTTTGTCAATAGCAAGTATTGCGTCTTTAAGCCCATTCTCTCTGTCCATGACCTTCGCGTTTATGTCGGCTTTTAGTAAATACGCTCTTGCTTTTTGTACCGGGGTTGCCTCATCATTATTAATAATATGTTGATATAATTTCCCCGCCTCGGTTTGTAACGTTTGTTCCGACGCTACCGGCTGCGCTGAACCGCTCTTGACCAAAATCTGCGCACGCTGCAAAGTAATTTCAATTGTATCATGGGCCGACAATCCCGGCTTCTGTTCCAACACCGTAAGAATACTCTCGGCTTCCGAATACTTCTCTTCATCCAGGGCCATCGCTGATAGTTTCACCAGCGGCATATCATACCCGGAAACCCATTTCAACAACGCGGCTTTGTCCATGTAGCCTTCAACGGGAATTGTTTTAAGCTGCGCCACAAGCTGTCCCTCGAAACCATCATCGCCCAAGCCACCCAACGCAGGCAACAGCGCGCCGATTAAAGTCACGGTAGGATCTAATCCCAGCGCGCCAAGAATCTGTTCGCTCGTTACCGGTACCTTCGAATCGCTTCCGTTGATTATATTTTTCACAACCGGGATCCGGCCAAGAATCTGTTCCCTGACTCCCGATTTCTTGGGGTCAGCGGACGAAGGCAGTGTTTTAAAATCCATGATATTGGCCAGGGTAATGCTCTCCATGAGATTCTGAACCGTGGCTTTAGTGTCGTGTTTCGCCTGGGAAACAACATTATTCAAAGCCTTCAGAACAGCCCCGGCAGTCTGTCGTTTTTCTAAAGAAATATCCTGACTGAATAACGCCAGCACCGCCGACGAAATATCTACGCCCTGCGGCGCACTTTCCTCAGAAGATTGCAGCAATGCGGTTACGCTGTTGAGTTCGCCCAGCGTCGGCTGCACGGTAACTAAATCTTTTTGCGCCTGCTCTAAAGCAGACTGATTATTCGCATACTGTATTTTCCATGCCCCCCGTACCAGCCGCGACGGCGTCAGGATTTCTTTCTCTTTGTCTTCCGGCGCAGCTGCCGCCTGCGTGGCGGATTTTTTCGCTAAGGCATCCGCCTCCGCGTTGGCAATCGCGCGTTCAAAGTAGGCGACTTTTTCCTGAAGCTTTTCCACTTTTTGCCGGACAGCGCCGACCCGGTCGGCAACAGCGCTTAATTGCGATTTTATTTCCGCAGCCGGTCCTTCAGTCCCTTCCGGAATCTTATTAATCACTGCCCGCACAAAACTCAGCGAATCATCACTAAACATAATTTCATGCAAGGCGGTGCGACCATCCTCCGTTAATAAATTCGCAACCCCTGGAATCGCAGCAGAAAGCTTGACTATCCCTTCGGCCACGGTGGCCAAACGTTCAATCGTCGCCGGTGAAGAGCCGTTCAAGGATAGAACCGCTGCGTTATCGTCTTCTCCGCCCAACAAATCCATGAAGAGCAGCATCAGCGCTTTGAGCATCGCGGCATCCTGCTTATTCATACCTGAATTAAGCCGATCATTTACATCCAATTTTACCAAGCCATCTCTTAATGATTCCGTCAGATTTTGACGGACAGCCTGAGCGCCCTGGATCAGACGCATGCCGGTAGGCGTAACCAATTGCGTTGTCTCATCGTAGAAACCTCGCTCTTTCAGCACCGGCTTAATCGCTTCAATATCCGCATCCGTCAGCTTTTCATTCTTCTTCACATCCGCGACGGTCTGCACCCGCACCAGGCTGGAGCTCGGCCCGCTGAACGGCGCGATTGCCGGCAACGCAGACTCCGGCACCAGTAATACCGTAGCGGTTGCCGCTTCCGCCAATGATTCAGAGAAGGCAATCGGTTTAATATTCTGCATCTGCGCATCCACGGTTTGCCGGAACGCGTCGAACAGCTGATCCTGAATACCCACGGTTTTGGCTAATTTCCTCAGATTCGCCTCTTTCTGCGCCGGGGCAGCACGCAAATACGTTACCAATCCCGCTCGCAAATCAGCATTATTTCCCACTTCGATATTAAATGCTTTTGCAACCGCTGCCGCGGCATCGACGATCGGCTGCAAATCCGCGGCTCGGCCGAATTCCAGACGCGGCTTCTGCTGAGTCAATATCTCCAAGTCCGCACGCGTTTGCCCGGATACGGTGTTGAGCAATTCATTATTTTTCAACTGCCGGTCAAAAAAATCATAAATAGAATCCAATTTGTTCTGCAGAGCGTCCACGCCGTTTTCCGCGGTTGTCTGCAGCATAACGTTATAATCTTTACCCTGCTGGCTCTGGAATTCCACGATCAATTCATTGACGATCGCCACATCCTGCGTTTCGCCACGCGCCTGCGCGCGATCGCGGATACCTTCCAACGTGCGCACCGGCACCGTATCATACACTTCCGCCAGGAGATTATAAATCGCCTCTGATTCCATTTTCGCGGTATTCTTTTTAAAGGTATCCACCATGGACGCGGCAGTGGTTACCTTGCCTGCGCCCTGCGGCTGGATAAAGTATACGGTCAACGGATTGTATACCGCCTCATGCTCAATCCCTGGATTCATCGTGGCTTCATATTCACCGTTTGTCTTATTCAAATAAATGAACGTTGCTTTGCGCGATGCTTGCAGAACAGGCAAAATTTCCTTGTCAAATTTCTCTTTGCCGAAAAATTCTTCCATTTCCGCCTTAGCGTTACTAAAATTCAGGTTATCATTTACATTTAAACGAATACCGTTCAATCCATCTTTCGAATCATATTTCGCCCACCCTTTTTCAACCAAATCCTGCGCAACATTACCGCTCATCTTGTTAAACGCTTCATCTGCAATAAACTGATTGACCATGACCATCATGCCGCGGTCGCGCTTAAGCAACTGCTCGGCATCGACGTCGGTAGTCAGCGGATCATAGAACGCATGCACCTGCACCTGACTGCTTTCGAAAGGATCCTCCACATTAACCCGATTTTCGGTAATCATTTTCAGATCATTACTCACCGACTCCACGTCCACGCCGCGCGTCGCGCTCAGGGTATAGTAAATCATAACCTTCTCATCGGATTTGCGATTTTCCAAATACGTCTTGACAAATTCCGTATTTTTCTTGCCGAGGTAGGTCAAGGTACCATCCTCTGCTTTTCGGAATTGATCCCACCCTGTGCCCTGGTCTTTAACGATAATCGTATTCCCGATGGGCAGGGTATTTTTCACCTGTTCAAGGAAAATCAACTCATCGGTCATACCCTGGCCGTCTAAAATCACCTGCACTGGTTTACCATTCGTAATCATTTCCTTAAATTCCGCGGAATGGAGAACCTCCTGCCCGGATGAAAAATCCCATTTGTAACTAATCGGGAAGGTTTGATCGGCAACTTCCTTATTCTTTTCCGCGCGTACCAGACGCGATTCAGGTTTTGCCTGACGTGCAAGAACCGCCGCCAATCCTTTGTTTAAACCAGCAACCTGCTCGTCGGAAATTAATTTATTAACCTGCAACTGAGCTACCTTATTCCTAATTGTATTTACGGCTTTCGGTGCGTCCTGCGTCAAAGCCGTCCGAATACCATCTTCGACGATCTCCACAAATTTCACGTAATTCGTCGGCGCCACGCCCAATTCCGCGGCAAGATTTTTCGCGGATTGCAATACTTCCGTATGCACCGCCACGGTGACACCGTACGCTGCCATGCCAAAGCTCGTAAAATGGCTCAAGGTGCCGGAAAACCCGCTAAAATCAGCGCCATACGCTTTGGCCATGGTGATCGCGCGGCCGATCGGCGTCACGCGTGACTTGCCGGATACTTCCACTTTATGCAAAAGCGCCCGCGCTCCTTCCGCGTCCCCTTTGGCCAATAACGCGTCCTGATAATAATCCTTAAATACCAGTTCACTGTGCGCGGCCAGATACGCGTCCGCCTGCTGCAATTCCGGCGCTACCACTTTATTCGCGAACGGCCGGATCAGCGGCGCGTTGCGGCCCTCGATCTTCCAGTTTTCATCATAGCCGACATCGCGGCCTTCTTTTTGGCGCAAAGCCTTCACGCGGCCGGACACCGATGCTTTGACTTCCATCAGGCGTTCTTTTTGCGCCTGCGTCATATTCTTCTGCCCGGCTTCGGTCATTTCGATATCTCCCTGCGCAGTCACTTCCACAAGCGCCTGCTCATCACCGAATTCCGCATTCAGGGCTTTGACAATCGCTTGTTTCGCCGTGGTATCATAGGCCACGCCGACGATATCGTATTTATACAGATCGGTTTTGCTGATATAGTCCGCGTAGCGCATCTGCGAATAGGTATTGTCCGTGCGATCGCGCACGGTCATAACCAGCATACCGCGCTCACTCTGCAAACGCTGCGCGGCCGAAAGCTCGCTGAAACCAATCGTCGCGCTGTTGAGATGTTTTTCAATGCGCGCGCTCAAATCAGCCGCCGCACCCGCACCCAAATCAATACCCATACCCTGCAGCGCGCTCACCATCTTAGTAACGGCTTTTGTCGTTCCCTCAGACGTATCGGAACCAGTTAACGCCAAATCCCCCACCGCTGGGATCGCCAACGCATCAGCGTCTTCTGACGGCGCCAGAGCCTGAGCCGGAGCCGGCATGGCCTTGACATATTTCGCCAAACCCTCTTCAATCGTGCTCACGGCCGTAGCCCAGCGGCTGGGCGCCAACTCCGCAACGTTCAGCGAATGCGCAATGCCTTCCGCTACATCACTGAGCAATGTTCTGTCCGGCAGAGTCTGCATAAAATCATCAACACTTGTAATCGCCTTCTGTAAATCATCACTCGTAAACGGCCGATTCTCCAAAACCTTGTTTTCAGCTTCGGAGCGCTGCACTCCGGTTGCCTGAGGATTGCGTGTTACGGCAAGATGATCGGCAATCGCGGACACCAGAGCTGAGTCGACTTTGCTTTCATCCTTGAGAATTTGCACCGCCACTTTCTTGGCTAAGCCCTGTAAATAGGGATTGGCAACATCCATGCCGCGGATTGTCGCGCCAACCAAACGCGCGGCATTGACTTCATTGGGGCTGAGCGCATGCTGTCCCATACCCTGCTGAAAACGATTCTTGGTAAACATCGTATCGACTTCATCTGCCAAAATTTTACTGCCGGTAAACGTCGATTCCCAGGCCTGCAGCACGTTGTTGCCGTCCCGGATACCGGCGCCGGCCTGCTGGGCAGCGAGAGCGAAAAATCCCAGGGTATCCGACTCGATATAAACCACATCGCTCTCCGCCAGCTTATTGAGCACGTTCCCGGCCTGAACCTGTGAAGTATGCACCTCAATAACAGCTGCCGCCATTTTTTCCGCAACCGCGGATGTAAGTTTACCCTGGTCTTCTTGACTCAAGACAGCCCCGGCGACTGCCTGCATTTTCTCGGCAACCGTCTTCACGGACACCAAAAATCCGTCCTGGTTCAAGGCGATATTGACCTGTTCGGCGATTTTATCCAAATCGCCTTCCTGAACACCGATGCTCTCCGCAGCCGCCACTTCGCGCATGGCCAGTTTCACGCCGCGCAGGCTCGTGCCGGCGGCAGCGCCGTATTCCAGGGCGCGCAAATCCGCGGTTTCAAATTTAGCGGTCACCACGTCACTGCCCAGCACCTGTTCCAATTCACTAAAAAACACCTTGCGTTTCTTTTCCGTAACCGCGTCATCATACAACGGCTCATTGTGCAGGACAAAAATCATCTTCTGCTTATTAACTTCCTTGGCAATTGCCGCCGCAAAAGTAAACAGCAAATAGGATTTACCCGTGCCGGCGGGAATTTCCCAGAGCATATCTTTGCCGAATGCGATATCCAACGCTTTCTCAAATTGCCGCACGTCGTTGCGCACGCCCATGGTGATTCCATATACCTCTTCCAATTTACGGGCGATCTCATTAATCGTGTCCGCGGCTTCTTTTGCCTGAACATCCCCCGCATCTTTCGCCTGCACGACCCACGTGCCTTCGCCGTTCTTCTCCACTGCAAAACGGTAACGATCCACCGTAATATCCGTTTTTTCCAGAGAGAATTTCCCATCCGCGCCACGGCGCAGGGTGTGCTCAGAGGTACGCAGATTGTTGCCGGTATTTGCGCGGATCGTCACCAAACCCTGCTCGGCTAATTTCGAACTATCCACACTGATCTTGGTGGCACCGGCAAAATCAAGATCCACCACCCCATTTACATTGGTGATCGATAGGACAGCTCCCTGTTTGAGATATTGGCCGATGATGCTGTTTATGTCGCTGCGCGCCAAAACATCGGAACTCAACTGCACCAGGGGTACGACTTTCGCGTTAAATGAACTATTAAACGCCGCGTCGCCAACCAGCGTTTTCAGCTCACCCACGGTTACACCGGCTAAGCTAAAAACGTCGGTTAAACCATCCGTCGCGGCCTGATCCGTTTGCGCGGTCGGTGCAGATGCTTCATATGCAAAGAAACGCTGCTGCGCGATATGCGCGCTGACCAGGTTGCGCACTGCCTGCATAACTGCCGGCTGTGCCGCCACATTCTCCGGCAAATTCAACTGCGCTACCACCGCGTCCACCGCCGGCGCTATCAAAGATTCCGCTGTTGGACGAATCCCGGCACTACCGCCGGCGGTTTGCAAAATTGCCGTAACGGTCGCGCTGATACCGGCGCCCGAACCTTCCGTCAAGGTATCCGCCGGCAGTTGCTGCGCCAAAACCTGATTCAACGCTGTTTCACGCTCAATAACCTTATCGTCGACAATACTGCCGAGCTGCTCAATTGAAACCGCGCTCATAACCTTGCCGATCATCGACTTCAATGACAAACCGGTAACACGGGCAAACGGCCCCATTTCCATATCGCTGTCCACCAAACCCGGACTGACGGCAATGCGATGTGTTTCCAAAAGCGTGTCAAACGATGTCGTATTGCCGGGAAGCTTCAGCGCTTCCTGCGCCATAGCCACCGTAACATTCAAATATCCTGCCCCGATCGCCGTATCCAGCGCGGCAATGGCGGAATCTATATCGCCTCTGTCGCGGCGCAACGTATTGCTCAAAATCTCGACATTAATGTCGCCAGTTCTCGAATGAATTGCTTCCTGAATTGTAGCGACGACAGCCGCAGCCGTTGTCTGGGAATAACCTAAATGAGCGGCGATTTGTTGCGCATAGTAAGCCCCCGCTTCCGCCGGCGCGGCTGCGGTGCCACTATCCGAAACCGCCCCCTGCGTTAATGCCTGTTGACGGTAGGCGGCGCCGACTTCCTGTAGTGTTGTCTGACCAGATGTGTAGGTTATAGGAACGCTTGTTCCAGCCGGGCTTGCGGAAGCGCCGAATTGCTGCACAACCGCCACGGTTAAATTGCCGACCGCGCTGTGCATACTCATTGATGCGCCGGATGTAACGTATGCCGGAACACTATATAAAATATCCGCGACATTGGTCGAGCCGCTCACGGAAATGCCCGCAGCGCGGGATCCGCCATGGCCGCCGGACGTCATTTCCGCAATAACTTCTGCTACTCCCGCATTAACACCCGCCGCCTGTAAAATATTGGATATCGGGTCTTCAATACCCGCTTCTTTAAATAAATTCATCGCTTTTGACACCACTCCTTGAGCCGCAGTGCCGGCCAGCGGACGCGCGATACCAAAAATAATACCA
>JAMWCB010000064.1:1110-13309 GCA_023819605.1 Candidatus Omnitrophota bacterium | reverse complement strand
GCAATCTCCGCCGGCGTCACCCGCACGTCCAAGGGCGACAGCGCCGGACGGCCGAGCAGTTTATTCACCGCGCTCTGCGCGTTAAGCAGGCGCTCCTGCGCGTAATGCCGCTGCATGATCTCGCTTTCCGGCTGGCCGGCCGCCGGCGGCAACGCGTCCAGCGCGGCTTTCGCCTGCGAGTATTCCGCGATCGCAATCAAGACCCAGGCGCGCACTTCCGCATCGACCATTTCTTTCGATTTTTCCTGAATCTGTGACTTTACCTCCCGCGATTCTTTAACCGCCTCACCGTGGCGGTCGACATTGATGCGCAGCGTGGGCAGGAACATCGGCGTGCCGTTCGACGAAATCCCGGCGGCAATATCCAACGCCACGCCCCAACCGGATCTGCCGTTGGCGAGAATTTCCCGCGCCTCGGACACGCGCAACGCCGCCTCCGTGGATTCCAGATTATTCGGCAGCGCCGCGCTGAATGCCTGCGGCAGTTGCTCGATACTCAGGACGCCGGCAGGATACACGGCTGCCGGCTGCGCGGACAGGGCGGACAGGCCGGTTTGCTTTTGCATCGCTTCATAAAATGTCTTTTCTAAGGCCAGCGCCGTTGACTCCGTCACATTTTCAATCGCGGTTTTCGCGCTGCCCGACATACCCGCCACGACATTATCGATATTTTTCCAAATCGCCGCTTCCGAAGCGCCGACAACCGTATTATACCGGGTAATGCTGTTTTGCAACGCGGCAACACTTGCTCCCCGCTGCGCGGACAAAGCCGCCTGGGTGGCGTCGTTTAACCGCAGATGTTCGGCAATCACATCCTGCCGCCGCGCCGAAGCGCGCAGCCATTCCGCTTCCTGCGCCGACAAAGATTCTTTGGCGAATTTCAGCTCTATTTTCTGCTCACGCTTTTTTCCGCCGTCGTAAATCGTCACGGTCGTGGCCACGCGAAATTCCACCGACCCCTCTTCCACCATCATCTGCAGCGGATTAAATTTCACCTGCACGGCCTTCAGCCCGGTCAGGTTCAGCAGCTTCCAGAGCGCTGATTCTTTTTCCACGGCCAGGTTCACCGCCACATCCCGCAGCACCGGATCCCAGAGTTCGCGCACCTTCTCCGCCTGCGCGCGCAACTGCTCCAAAGCCGCGGACGGATTATCTTTCATCTGCTGCCAGGTCGGCGCGGTTTTCAACAATTCCGGCACCGCCGCGGCCGAAATACCGGTCAATTCCACAAACTGCGCCTGCCGGCTGCGGAACAAACTGCGCTGCCGCGCCAGATTCGCCTGCCACAATGACAATGACTGGCCGCTGGCTGATTTCGCGGCTTCCGCGCTCTCTGCGGAATGTTCCAACGCGTCAAGCATAATCTTCGACTGCACCAATTGGCCGTAGAGTGAGAGAATTTCCTGCATTGCCGCGCGCGAACGATCCTGCGCCTGTTCCAGGGCGCGGCGCACATCGAGCAGCGCCATGCGCGAGCGGTGCGGGTCGCCTTTGACTTCCGCGGAAAGGCGCATTTCCAAATCAAAAGGCGTTTTCGGCGTGAGCAGGCTGTTTTTCTCCGCCGTGGTCATGCCCGCGCCGTAGCGCGCGTCCACACTGCCGATAAATTTCTGATTCGCCTCGGATGCCACCGCCGACGATTGCAGCAACGCATTGTACACCGGCTCATGGTACATCAACGCGTACGGCAAGGTCGCCGCCATGGCACTTTCCGGCTGCTCGCGCAATTTCGCCACATTCTCGGAAAAATGTTTCACCGCCGCGGCAGGATCCGGAATCGATTGCAGCAACGTCTTACTCGCGCTTTTTGATTGTGAAATGCTGAACTGCGGATCAATGCCGCTGCCGTCAATATCCCCGATGCCGACGCCGATATCAACACCAAACACTTGCCGCGTTACCCGCGCCAACCAACGGAGATTATCCTGGTTCATGCGGCCGGCCAATTCCACGGTCGTGGCGTTTTTCGTACCGGCAGCGACGGTGTTGCGCACGTCGAAACGCAACTCGCCGTATTTCTGATTAGCCACGCCTTCAGCGGCGATTCGCGTTTCCACCGGCAGATTGGCAATGCTCCAACCCGTAATCGCTTCAATTTTCGCTCCCGGGAAAATACCGCTGTATCCCGGCGTATTCGTATAATTTTTAGCTTCCACAAAAAAGGAAACATTGACTTCTTTCAGCCCGTGCGCCGGCAGCGCTTTATCGCGATCCTCTCCGGCACGCGGCGCCTTCTTTTCCTGTTTCCAGGCATGCCAAACCGCCTCCGCCCGGCCGAACAGATAGGCCATATCCTTGCCTTCTACTTTAGCCTTATGAAATTCCAAAGTTTCCGGAAAAATCGGATCGCCGAATGACCAACGCCGCGATTCTTGATAATCATCGATAACAATCGCGCCGGACGCCTCCACCTTAAACGTAAACGCTTCGTTAAGTTTATGCTGCAACTGCACAGTGCCGGCATGGGTCATGAAGTTGCCTTTATCCAGAGATAACGGCAAATCGCTGAGCAGCGACGCGCCCAAGAAGGTTTTGTACTTGCCGGTCCAGTTTCCATGTGCGTCGAGTTCCTTGGTAATGAGCATGGAAAAATCCTGCGTAATCATCATCCGCGCCAGTTCCGGCTCCCCTGCCACCGCCGGACTTACCCGCTCATTGGTCGGTTTATAAACGTCAACCGTCAATCCGTAATAAATCGGCTTATTCGGCGGGTCGAATTCCGCGGCCAGGCCCACGCCGATTGCGCCGCGCTTTGGTTCGGTGTATTGCATATTATAGAGAAACCCGGAGACACGCACCGGATATTCTTTAGAGCCGAACGAACCGAGCATATTGCCTAAGCGCAGATACATTTCCTGATTATCGCCGCTGACATTGACGCGAGTCGCCACGTAATATTCTTCCCCGCCCAAGCTAACCCGCTCAAGATTCAATCCCAGCGAGGAAAACAGCTGCCGGGCCGTGGCGAATACATCCTTGCTGCCGCCGGGCAGCGCCGACGGCGAAACCGCGTCCAACTGGCGAAACATGTCCGCCGGACGCTGCGGATCACCGGCAACACGACGCACGAATTCTGCCAACTTTTCCTTACTTAAAATCCACGGCGCATTTCGCTGCCGGGCCGGGTCAGTCATCGCCGACATGTCGAAATCGGACACTCCCAATTCTTTCAGCCGGCGGGCGTTTCGTCCCACGTCGTCGCGAACGTTCCTCGCCTTATCCGCGCTGAACATCCGTTTGGCTTTAGCTTCCAGATAAGTTTTCATAGCGTCGATGCGCATTTCCTGCGCGCGCCGGATGCGGTCAAAAACGGAATTATCTTTAGAATTGATCCGGTTCAGCCAATCTTTCACTTTCCGTATATCGCGTTTTAATTCTTTAATAATCCGTTCGACCTCTTTGACTTCTTCGACTAATCCCTGGTGCTGCTGTTCCAAAATCGCGAGCAAATCGTTAATATTCTGTCGTTGTTCCGCAAAAATCGAAAGCAGCGACGCGTTATCGGCCTTTAACTTTTCCAACCAGGCCTGGTTGGCGCGCAACGCCGCTTCGCCCTGAGGCGCCCACTCCAATTCCGCGTTAATCTGCGCCAGATTCCGCGTAACCACCGCTTGCGGCGTTTCCGTAGACGTGCCGTCGACAAATTTCAGGTCGAGTTTTAACCCTTCGATTTTTTGATCCTGCAGCGGGATATACAGCCGCAACGATTCGCGTTCCTGGATATACACCTGTTTTTGCACCGGCAGCGTGGTTAAAGAAATCTGCGCCATGCGCTCCCGAACAAAGGTATCGCGGCGATACATATTCCATTTCTCGATATTCAATTGTGTATCCTTAATCGCCTGCAGGTCGCGCTTATCTTCCGGCTCGGATAACAATTTCGCCAGCCGAGCCTCAAACTCTTTGAGTACCCGTTCAGTCTCCGCGCGTGCGTACAACGCGGAAATAAAATTCCCGCTGGCGTCTTTCTGCGCATTATTGGGATCCAGCACTCCCTGCCAGTATTGCATACGTTTATCAATCGACACCGGTATGCCTTTTTCGGAAAACACATTGTCCACATGGTCGATCGGCAGTTCCGCGGTATTATTCGGATTGAGGTATTCGGATAATTCTTTGTCGCGCGCTTTTGATTTTTCCAGGATACCGCCCAGACGAATAATCTCAGTTTCAATGATTGGCGCGGCGGAATCTTTCAGCAACCCGATAACTTCAATTAAATCTCTCTGATGTTCGATCTGCACTTTGGTAAAATCAGCCAGGCGTTTAATGACCTCGGAACGTTTTTCCGAGGTGCCTTCGGACGACAACAATATTTTATTTTTGGCAACCGTATCCTGAGCTGCCGGAATCACCTTGTTCAAGTATTCGGTGACATTGGCGATCTGGCGTTCCAGCGACGGCCGGCGCGGAGAATTCGCCGGCAAGCCTGCCAGCAATTTCTGCAGATCAGCCAATTCTTTTGTTTTTTTCGTTGCTTCCGAACTCCAATATTTCTCGGCTTCTTGAAATTCGATTGCCTCTGCCTCAACCATCTGCGCGAGCAAACCGGCAGCCGCCCGATAATACGCCGCCTGCCGCTGCGCTTCCGCAATCTTACGGGTGACGAATTGCTGCCGCTCGGCTTCCGGTACGTTAGCAATGCCGCCGAGCGCCGCAACACGCGCGCGGAAAGCCGTCTCAATCGTTACCCCTTCCTGCATGTACAGTGCCATCGTCCGCCGCTGCTGCTCCAAATCCAGTTGCAAGGGCAGGAAATTTTTTTCCGCCTGGGTCATTTGCGCCTGGTAGTTATCGCGCAGCCACTGCAAATGCTCTATTTGTTTTTCCGCCCGCTGCCGTTCACCCGACCAATACGTCGCCGCCGTCGTCGGATCAGTTTGCGCGGAAATCATCGACTGAAGCAACGTTTGCGTTTGACGCAAATATGCCAATTCCGCAACATTGACGCGTTCGTACATCAGAATCAATGCCGCTCGCCGCTGCGACCGCTCCGCAAAATCAGTAATCGCGACGTATTCCCGGCTGAACTGCAAACTCTCTCGCGACGCCTGGGCATAGGCGATATGCAGCTGCCGGTTTTCCTGCTGTTGCTGATTTATCCCCATCTGTTTACGGATTGACTCCTGCTGATCCGGATCAGTGGTCGCGGCAAGCTGCTGCTCCAACATGCGGTATTGTTCCTGCAGTGAAGCGGCTACTTCCAACGCTTCGGTAATCTGCTGCTGCCAATAATCATCACCGCGCGCAAACTGCGCATCCTGCAAAGCTACCATCTGGTTCAACAGCGGCAAGGTATCTTCAAAAAAACGCGCTTCCGTTTGTATAAACGCCAATTTACGGTCGCGCACGCGAGAAAACAATTCACCTGAAATCCAATATTGCCGATCAGCCTCTAAGTCGGTTATCAAACGCAGTCCCCGTTGAATCAATAAGCGCAAATTGTCGATCTGTGCGACGACCACCTGCCGCTCCCGCTGAGAATCGGCATCATTGCCGGCTAAATCCGGATCGGTCAACTTCTTTTGCAAATACGCGATATCTTCCTCCGCCCACTGTATTTTTTGCCGCCACACGTCGATTCCACGCTGAATTGCCGCGTCACGCTGCGCCGGAGGCACATCATTGCCGGCGATAAAATATTCCAGCTTGAGCGCGGTCGTTACACCATTGATGGTGACATCAACCGCCCAATCCGGCGGCCCCATTCTCTGGAGCGCATCAACCCGGACGCGCGCCTCATCGAAATCCCGCTGCGTCGCAGCAACATCCAGAGCATTGGAAACCAATAATGTCCTGCCGCCATCGGCCCCAAGCCGTGAGCGTTCACGCGCCAACTGCTGTTGGGTAGCCTCAGCCACGGAAAGATTCGCCGCTAAACTAACAATATCCTGCTGCGTTACTCCGCCGAGCAAAGCCTGAATTGCCTGCACGGTAATGCCGGACTGCTGCATGCTGGTAGCACGCTGATCCCAGAGCGTTGCGGAACCTGCCGCTCCCTGTGTGTCCGCTGAGGTAACCACGAGAGAATCCGTCGGCAGGGCGCCAGCTAACATTGCTTCGTCGCGCTGCAATTTCTGAAGTTTTACTTTCGCCGCGTCCTCCTGAACCTTGGTCATCAAACCCATTAACGTGCTCAGATCCAGCGGCCGGCCGGCATCCAGGTCGCGCTGCGCCTGTTCCCAGGCCGCGCGGTATTCTTCAAGGGTGGTTTTTATTTCCTGCAAATTTTTTAAATCGTCGGCGATGGTGTTTAACTGTTCCTGGATTTTTTGCGCGGCCTTAGTGATGATTTCACTGTTGGCATCGATCTTCGTCAATGATTCCTTTAAATTCGCGATATTCGCTTCGAGATTGTCCAACGCGCGCCGCAGAAAATCCCGATTTTGCGTCTGATACGCGAGCGCGAACTCCTCCAAGCGCGCCAATTGGCGGTTTAAATTCACCACCGCATTGGAGTCGATTACCCCCTTTTTCAATTCCAGAAAAAGCTTCGGATCCTGCAAAAGCTCCAGCGTGCGGGCGACTTCTTCATCAGCCCGATACAAGTCGTCGCGTAAACGCTGGAAACGATTCAGCGACTCGCCGAGGCTGCGGCGCGCCGCGGCGATTTCCGGCGATTCCGGCTTCAGCGGCGCGGCTGACTGCTCCGCTATTTTTTTTGCGTCCCCGCCGCTGCCGGCTTCACCGGCCGCGGCCAACATACCGGCGACCACCGGCGCGGTCAGGTCTTTTAAGGCATGCCCGGGCGTAACCGTAAACGCCGGCTCTTTCAGCGACGCTTCCACATCCTGCGGCTGCGCGCCGGCCGCCGCGCCCACGGCAAGTTTTTGCGCCGGCTGCGCTATCCCGCGGGTACGGGATGTCTCCGGCGCGCGCGGGGCTTTATCGTTCGCTTTCTCTGGGGAACGCTCTTTCGCTTTCTGCGTTATATCGACCGGTTTCGCCTGACGCTCCCGCGGTTTGGTTTCTTTCTCGCTCCGCGCTTCCACCCGCGCCCTTGTTTCGATAGGAGTAATTTTTTCCGCGCGCGCGCGCAATTGCCGCGCCATGCGTTCCGCCACGCGTTCCGCTTCCCGCGCTTCCCGGCCACGCAAATCGCTGCCGGCAGCTGCGCCGACAATGGTCCCGTTTACGAAGAATTTGTCGCCGGGAAGAATCCCATAAATGACCTTGCCCTCGCGATGGCTCGGCCTGCCGATCGCGCGCAGCTTCTCCTCCGGATGATCCCGCACATAGCGGTTATGCGCGGCTACGGCTTTTTCATATTGCGCCGGATTCAATCCTTCGCGCTCCAATATCCGCCATATTGAATCATTCTTACGCACCACAACCAATTTTCCTTCCGGCGTTGCCGCGGGCGCGGCTGCCGCTGCCGCAGCAACGGACACCACCAATTCCTGCACGCGTTCTGCCGCTGCCAGGCGCACCTCCGCGGCTTGCCGGCGGTCGCGCATAATCCCGGCCAGGGCCTGGCGATTATCCCAGTTATTTTGCAGAATCTCCGGCCGCGCCGCAGACGCTGTTGTTGTCGCCACGGCGGATTCTTGACGCTCTGCCGCAACCGCTGTGTCCGGTTTAACCGTAGCTACCGCGGCGGCATTGACCGGTTCCGGCTGATACGACAGATGCAATAAAATATTTTCGGCGTCGTTAATCAGGCGGTGAATTTCTTCTTGATCGTGCGGCACCTGCGCGCGATACCAGGCCAACTGAGCCAAATCGCCTTCGCGTTCGATAGAATTTTTCAAACGCGCCAGCGCCGCGGCACGGATTTTATCGGTATGCCCTTTCCAGGCCAGACCCGTCTGCGCGATTTCCGCATCGGACATTTCCGAAACATTCTTCAGGATATTTTGTTCATCACGCTGCGCCTGCGTGGGCGTTGCCAGCGCCCGCAGCGAACTGATTTTTTCCATCGCCGCCGCCGCAATCAAATTACTGGCGCCGTTATGCTGCTGGTACCAGGCAAGGACATTAACATCCGACGATTCCTGAATTATGTTCAGGATACGTTCCTCCGCCAAACGTTTATGCGTTGGGGCTTCACCGTACAAATACGCCACCAACTCTTCCCGATTGTCATTGGTTTTCTTGGCAAACACCTCACGGATTTTATTTTCCGTCGCTTCTTCGCCTTTGCGCAGATCATCGATTATTTCATCCAGCGTCTTTTCTTTCGATGCCTCAGGCTGCTGTGCGGACAAGGCCGCCACACGCGCCGAAATTTTGTCGATTTTTCCCTGCCGGTCGGCTGCTCTGCCGTTTTCCCAGGCCAGACGATACGTGATCGTACCGGATAATTTCCCCATAAAATTCGGCAAATATGCCTTAGTTTCTGCCGGCAGCGCATCTTCTCCCCCCTGCCCATAAGCCTCGGCCAGTTTCGGACCGCCGTTATATGCCACGGCCACATACTCCGGCTTTCCATCAAACTGCCGCAGCAGTTTATGCTGCATAAAAACACTCAAGTAAATATTAGTTTCTACATCGGCTTTGTCGCCAAACGCCGGATTTTTCTGCTGGAGAGAAGAATAAAGATTATTGTACGTTTGCCTGAATTCACGCAACAGGCCGTCATGCGTATCCGGCATCAACTGCGTCAACCCGGAGGCTCCGGCCCAACTGGTTAACGGCAAACCGGCCTGAATATGGCCCGGTTGAAAATAGTGCGTGCCGCCGCTTTCTCCGCTGATAAAAATCAGCGCGATTTTTTGACGCAGTTCCGGATTCAGTTCCGGATTATCCAAATTCATATCACGGATCGCGGCAGCGATAGTCGGGGTCAAATCGCGCGGCGCCGTCAGGTCGCGCAACGCATTCATCCGTTCCTGCGCTGCCAGCGCTACCGCCGCATCCTGCGCAAAATATTTCAAAATACGAAAATCATGCACAAAGGGAATAAGGTCTTTGCTCACAACCTTTGCCTGCTCGTCATTCAGTTGCACCGTCGCCGCAGTCTCGGTGACCTTCAGGAGTTCCAGCACACGTGTTAACGCATGCCGCTGCACCGCGGGATTACGATCCTTGAAGTACGCATTATTCTCCGCAATTTCCCGCACACTTCCGATATTCGCCAAAGCCGCGATTTTTTCCTTAGCCCGCGCTGATTCCGCCGGCCATTCTCTGGCCATGCGCGACGAATAATTCTTAGCCGCCTCAAGACTCGGCTTGCCGAATATCTTCTGATTTGCCGCCAGCAATTCATCTTCTATGGACGACTCCGCATCCGACTGAAGAGATTTGGGGATACTCATCGCCTCCGCCGGATTTGCCGCCAGTAACGCTGCCGGCGACACGACCAACAATTTCGCCAACTGCACCAACCGCTCGCCGAAAGAAACAGTTCGATCATCTTGATCTAATGCCGCCGGCGCCGCGTTTGCAATACCCACTGCCACGCCGCGATCAACCGGCGGCTCTCCGCCGCCGGCAGCTGCCGGCGCGGCCGCTCCGGCAGTGCCGGCGGACTGCGCGCGGGCAAATCGCACATCCGGCGCGTCGCGCAGCAACCGTTCCGGGAACATCTGCGCCATCACTGTTTCGTGTTCGCGCAAGATCTGGCTGGCTAAAAGATACTCATCCGCGGTCAAAACCGTCCGCGACCAATCCCGCTCAGTGTATAATTTCACATATAATTTTTTTGCCTGCTCAGCCGCGGCGGTCATGCCATGCGCGGCTGCCTGCTCCTGCGCCTGACTGGCCAGTTCCATCAATGCTGCGCGTTGCGCCGGGGTGGAAACCGTCAACGTCCCGTTTACGGTATGATAAGAATTTTCCGCACTGGCCGCCAACAACCGGTCAAGCAGCGGCGCTGCCTGTACCTGCGGCATTTTGGACATCGCCGATAAACCATCGACAACCCGCGTAATGAACTGCTGCCGCTCTGCCGCCGAAAGTTCCCGGACGCCGCCACCAAACCCTTCTGCGGTTTCATTAATAATTTTTTGCACAGCGGCTGATTGCTCCGCCGGCAGGTTCAACGCCGCGACCACCGCCTCGCCAAATGCCTGCGCTGCCGCCGGCGCCTGCTGTGCATTCACCTGCTCGATCAGACTCCGCACCGCCGGCTGCAAACGCTGACGCTGTTCGCGTTCCTGCTCATGCTGGGCTGCTTGCCACAGGCGGTCGTACCAATCGCGAGATTCTTGGGCGTTCAGCAGCGGCGCCGTAATCACCCGGAATATTTGCTGATCCAATTGAATGCCCAACGGCGCCAGAGCTTCGTTGACCAAAGCGCTGCCGGCGCCGATAAATCCCTGATTACCTTCGATTTTTGCTATCCATTGGTGCGACCAGTCAAACTCCGTGCCGGTCAAAGCGGATACGCCATGGTCGAATGCCTCGGTGCCATGGAGCAGCAAGGCGATTTCCGGGTTGACCAGCGCTATATCTTTTCCGGCATGCGCACTGGCTTTCCAGAAAGAAAAAGAACGCAGCGCCGCGGCGAAATCGACGAACAGCGCGAAAAATCGCGCGGCATGGTACTCCGAACGGTCGCGCGCGTTAAAACGTGCTAATATTTTCTGCTCGACATCCCTATCGAATTTGTTCGGCAAATGCGCATGTTCCGTTAAGAACAACCGCGCCTGCCGCACCGCCCGCTCCAGCGCCGCCTGCGCCATCTGTTTACCCAGCAACGACTGCTGATTGCCGTACATAACGATCTTGCTCCGACGCGCTGCCTCGACGACAACCAACGCATCATAGACCTGCTGTCGCTGTTGCTCAGCCGGATTCTCCCGCCCCTGCTGAATCAACGCGGTCAATGCCTGCTGCAGATGCTCGGCGTCAAAAGAACGGGTACGCAATATGCTCTGTAGGTTTAAACGCTGCGCATCATGTTTTTGACGGTTTGCCCGCACATGGCGGGGCACACTGCGGAACATGCCTAAAGCAAAAGCGCCGAGCAGATTGCCCACCGTAAAGAAACTCACGATGCCTTTGCCGATGGGTAACGCGCCGACCCCCGTATTTACCGCTAAAGCGAGCAGCCACGGCAAAAAGCTCGGCAGAACATACATCGCCAGCGCAAAAATCGTCACCCCTGCCGCCCCCGCGTACACACCGGTACGCAAACTGCCCCATTGCTGCCGATAGCGCAGGAAAAACCAAACTGCCGGTATCAAAGACAGGCTCAATGCAATCAAAGGCAAAGGCGGTGTGGCGATAAAACTAAACGCCATGATCTTGCCGCCGATCGCCGTGGATGAGCCGCCGAATGCCGCGGCCAGCGCCGTCGAAACGGCGGCGACCACCACCGTGGCAATCGCGCGGCTGGCTCCGGACGCCCAGACTAAATTAACGCGCGACCAGAGCAAACGCAACGACGTGGTAACCGGCACCAGCACCGCGAAAAACCAGGAACCGATGACACTCGCCGTCAGCTCGCGCAAAAACGCACCGTTGCCGTAATGCGCCCAGCGCGAAAGCCCGGATACCGCGCTCGTTCGATGCGCCGCATCCCAGCGTTGCCGCTCGCGTTCCAGGGCGGACAGAAAAACCAACCGCGCTTCTTCTTGGCTTAAAAAATTTGCGTTCCGGTGCAGAAAACGGCCGTGCGCTGCCTCAAAAGTAAACAAAATAAAACCACGCAGAATATTCACCAAGTAATAAGGCACCCGTAAAAAAACAAATACCACCGCGTGTGCCAGCCCCAGCGCCCAACGATTGCCGCGCGATAGCCACTGCGCCGCAGCTTCCCAACGCTCCTTGTTTGCCTGCGCGCGTAGCCACACGTTTTGCCGGGCTTGCTCGCGCGCATTGACCCGCTCCATATCCCGCGCAATACGCAGCCAGGCGCTCAACGGCAACGCGTCTATCCCTACGTCCGCCATGCCGGAATAGCCGAACAAGCCGAGCAATTCATCTTCGCTCATGAGGTATTTGCGCGCCAGGCTCACCAGCACCTGGCGGCGGGCAGCGCTCTGCCCCTGGGAGCTATCAGTACCCAGTACCTGGAACGAGTTAACGATTTCACCACGCGCTACCGCATCACGATTGGTTTGCCCTACCGCCACCTGCGCACTCAGAAAACGCCGGAAGAATATCTGCTTACCGTTCAACTCACGCGCTTCCGCCGGAAAATGATTCGGCACCCAGCGCATCAATACGTGCGCAATCGTCTGACCAAAAGCCCATAAAAAAGCCACCGGCATAAAAAACTATGGCCGATAGCAGCAGAAACACAATTAAGCCG
>JAMWCB010000064.1:0-1100 GCA_023819605.1 Candidatus Omnitrophota bacterium | reverse complement strand
TGGGAATCAACCAGAAAATTAAGCCAAGCACTCCGGAAACCGAAGCGAATAACGCCACAAATGTTCCGCTCACCCCGCCGCCGGCCACGGCAGTCATCGCGAACGCCTTCAACAGCGGCGCAAACATCCAGCCGAACACGCCCAATCCCACACCCGCTAACGCCACGGCCGCAACGATACCGGCGGCGACTGCCGCCTGACGCCGCGCTGCGGCACGCTCTGCCGCAACGCCGGTTGCCGCAGCCGCATCCACCGCTGTTGCCGACGGTTCCGCTACCGACGCTGTTGCCGTCGGCGCGATATCCGCAGCTTTAAAACCCATAGCCTGCGCCACGCGCTCCTTGCTGACCACGCTATAGACTAAATTCGCGGTACTGCTCTGGATTTCAAATTGCGGCACGCTGGTATCGACAAATTTCGGACTTTTATTTTTGGCATAAACCGCCAAATAACGTCCATCCGGCAAGCGCGTCAGAATTGCGTTCTCGATAAAAATAAAATGCCGCGACGGATCACCGAGCTTGCCGCGCAGCAGAGAAACAAGATTTTCCTGGACATAGCCGATATCCTGGACTGCCGTCGCCTGGATTTTTTCCACATAGAGCGAATACGCTTCGGCCAGGGTCGGCACGAGCACCATCAAGTCCTGCACCGAACCCTGCTGCATCGCAACGGAGGGTGCCAAATGAGAGACAGGATTTTTCTGCTGCGTAACCCAGCGCAAATCTCCTCCGGCAGCAGAAACAAAATCCGTGGTCAAAAAGGCGTTGACCAGGAGCAGTGATACTAATTTGAACCAGAGATGATATGATTTGTATGTCTTTTTCATGTCGGTTCTCAAATTATTATTAATATATATTATATATAATATATTATATCATGATCTAATGAATATTTCTAATATACTTATAAAGAAAATTGCAAAAAAGTTTTAAAAAAACTTAAATTAGTAATTACAAAAAAATACACCTCATGGGGCTGTTGCGAAACAGTTCCCCGGCATACAGCCCAATAAAAACCCGGCTATGTATGGCAAAAATCGACCTATTTTTACCGTCCGTGTCGTCCGCAGTTGCCATATTCAGCGCCTGTGGACAGAC
>JAMWCB010000063.1 GCA_023819605.1 Candidatus Omnitrophota bacterium | reverse complement strand
CAGAACAGAAATACAGCGCAGTGCGTAAATTTTTATTAGAGCAAAAACAAGATCATATATTTAGTCGATGGTCTGCGCCAGGTGAAAACGTTTCTGAAAAAACTAAATTTTTTGAAGGTATTTTAAGCCAAAATATTACTTTGGGCGAGGGAGGACTTAAAGAGTATTTGCAAAGTCTGAGAAAAGAATTAGCAAGCGCGAAAAAAGGGGAAAACCCTTTCCAAGGGGCAACCCCGCACTTGCCGCCGAATGTCGTTACTTTTGATGGCTTTGCAACGGAAGCATTTCAGAACAGCGAACAAGCGGCCATTCCCTTTGCCGCTCAGTCGATCTTCGTCTTAGTTGCCGGCGGCATCGGTGATCGACTCGGTGGTAAATTTGATGGCCCGAAGACAACAATTCCTTTAGCCCTGACCACTGAAGAAGAATATCTCTTTTTATATCTTGATTATTTGTCGGCATTGCAGAAAAGAGTTCACCAAGCTACGGGTGAGGAAGCAACTATTCCCCTTATTATGATGACGTCTGCCGGCGCGAATGGAACGCACGAAAACACGGTTCGTTTTTTAGCAGATCATGGATTCTCATACGGGGAAAAATATCACTCTAATGGAACATTGGCATTTATCGAAATGCGCCGCGGAGACATTTTAATTCAAATCATACAGCAGCACGCGGTACCGGCGGTATTCGACCTTGATGCCCGTATGTTTATGATCGACCCTTACACATATCAAACAAAACCACCGGGGCATGGAGATGTTCATCGTCTCTTGCACGAAAGCGGGCTGATTGACTATTGGATAGAACAAGGCAAATCGCATGCATTTTTCTTTCAGGATACGAATGCGCAAATTCTGAATGCATTTTTGCCTACGTTGTATAACACGGTTACGAATGGCTGGGATATGAGTTTCATTACTGTACCGCGACAGCCGGGGGAAAATGTTGGAGCGATTGTGCAATTAGTATGGGAGAATCAGGGCCGTGTCTACGTTTGTTGCGTCGAATACAACCAGTTGTCGCCGTTATTGAAAGGCGTCTATCGCCAAAAAATCACCACAGCTTTGCGGAGTGTATTAAAGGAGCGAGATATTACTATTACAAACGACGAACTATTCTCACAAATTCTCGATGAACAATTGGCCGGTGAGCAGAATGTTCATGTTCAGTCTTTATTCAGCAAACTAAACGATCATTTTTCGGTTAAAATCACGGAGGATGAATTTATCAGCATTATTCGGGAAGTTATGCTCCGATTGAATAAGGATATGTTTATCCTGGATGATAAGGTTGCGTATAGTGCGGCTGTTGACTTTCTTACAACTGCCTTTACTGTTCAAATTGTTCAGTCCTTTTTTGAAAAATTAAAAATTACGGATGAGTTGAAATTATCAGAGGATGAGTATAGAAATTTATACACAATGGTTGCTATGCTGTTATTTAAAAAAATTTCAGTTAATGAAGTAATTGATGCCATAGAAGCCGTTACCAATGCAATACTACCGGAAGAAGCACAAAAACGGCTGCGCGAATTTACTCAGGATACCTTTATGATCGATGATCGGAGCGTGCCTTTAACAACTAATGAGGATGGGAAGCTGCAATTACAAATAGGAGAGATAGATAGGAGATTAGTCGATTCCGTTAAAAAAAATATTTTGCGGTATTTATCTGATCGTAATATTATAGATAGTATAGAGAGCTTACAGAAAATCAGCAGACAAAATTTACCACGTGAGTGGACGCATTATTTATTAAACCAAGCGATAATACGCGCAAGTTTAGTAAATAGCGGTGATACCGCCGATCCCACGACGAATCGTTCTCCCTTTCACGGGAATACTAACGCGTTAGTTTTTAAATTAGACCCGTACAATAAAGTGTTAAAAGAGACAAATGGACGAGCTGTTCCTCCGTTTATAAATCCTAAATATGACGGTCCCGAAAAAGTCGAATTTAGTCCCCTCCGAAGCGAATCGATGATGCAAGATATTGCTAAAAGACTTGGTCCCCAAGAAATCGGCACGACCAATTTTTCCGAAAGGCAGGAGGTTTTTTCAGCGACCAAAAATGACCCGACCGATCCAAAGAATGCGAATAAAAAATATTCTGAAACACTAGCCGCAAGCGAATCTGCTTTTTATTTAATTATGCGAAAAATTCTTTCGATTGCCGGTGTTACTATTCAGGTAGAGAGTGATCGACCGTACATAACGCGCCATGGTGTTAAAATCGATCCATCTGCCATGGTTACTATTTCGCGCCATTTTGCGTTGACTGTACATGAGGCCATAAGCAAAATCAGCGGTGGTGCAATTACTCCGCGTTCAGTTGTTCATATTGAAGGTAAATTGTTTAAAAATGTGAATACTGATGGGACCTTGCATATTACTGACCCTTTTGGCGTTGTTTCATTAGAAAACGTCAATGTGGCAAATGCAGGATGGGAGCGTATTCCAGTAACTGCAGGAAAAGGCAAAGAGAGTCATTTGGAAATGCGCGGATATGAAATGATGCATATAGAAACTGCCCGTGTAGTCAATCGAGGCACCGGCCCGCTGAACCTGACAGATTTAACGTTGAAAGGCAGTGTTGAAATTGAAAGTGATTATGCAGGCACAGAACCAATTACCATAGATGGTGTACTGATAAATATGCATCTTAAAATCAAGAAAGATGGTACTATTGAACGGATTCCTATTAAAGATAAAACAGAGACGGCATTTATATCGAGGGAAGCATGGAAAGCTATACGGCACGCATTTATGTTTGAACGGTCCATTTGATATGCTGAATACAATATATAGTATTGCTTTTGCATTATAAATCTATATATTGTATTTTAATTTCTTGACATAACATAATCAATCCTCTATAATACGAACATCACAGGAGGGTGGGATTATGGACAACACACAGAATATGCTCGTTATCGGCACTGACCGCGAGTGCACGCAAAAACTCGAAGGTCTATTGAAAACCACAGCCCGCGGCAACATCGATTGTGTGCATACCGCCTATCAGGGCGTTCAGCAATTACTGCGTAAAAAATACGCGTTGGTTTTTTCCGAGTATGTTTTAGATGAACGGAAAAACGGTTTAGGTTTTTTATTTAAAGCCAGGGAATTGCATCCGCAGGCATCGACGATACTGGTCGCGGAACCGGAATACGCCGGAGTTGCCCTGCGCGCGGTTGCGGAGGGAGTTTTTGATTATTTGGTGAAACCGTTGGCGAATATTCTGGAAGCAAGAGTAAAGATTCAACGCGCCTGGGAGTATCACCGGCTGCTGCGCGAGTATGAAACCGTTTCGCAATCGTTGGCGGCGCAGAAGCGGCTGCTGGCTCAAACCATGCACGTTGCCGCAAAAACCCGGGAAGTGTTGCGCGCCATCGCGCAAACGCCGCACCCTTGAAACCAGCGTATAGTGCGGTAAGTAGGTAATTCAAAATACGAAACACGTTTAAAAACGTGTTTTTGTTTTTTATTTCGCATTTGACACGGCGGCAATTCCTTAGTATCATATTTTTCTATATGCACACGATAGCGCTGATCAAACTTCCGCAGGCAACTCAACGTGCGGGACGGGAAGTGCGCAAGAAGGGGCGAACACAATGACTATTCCGCGACTGAGCCTAATTGCCGTATTTTTAATCTGCGCGGCAGCAGTCCCGTCTGCACAGGCAAAAACACCGGTATTAGAAGTCACCGGCATCGTGCATGAGGAACCGCGCCGCGCGGTGGTCAACGGCATTTTAGTTAAGGAAGGGGAGTCCGTCGAAGGAAGAACGGTTGAAAAAATCGGGGTTAATTTTGTTATATTCCGCTACCGGGATAAACAGATAACCGAGTACCTTGGCCGGAAAACGCCGTTGCCGGAATCCGCGAAACCGAACAAACAAGCGGATAGGCAGCAGGATGCCGATCATGCGCCGGCGCCGCTTCAGGAAAAAATAATCGCGCTCTGGCAGGCAAACCGAACTGGAATACTCGCCGTCTTTTTTATCCTCGGCGGCAGTTTGGGTATTGTGGCGGTTCGAAAAATATTCGCCAAGCCTCCGTCAGCCGGAGCCGACCCGGGAGAAACAAAACCAAGCCCGGAAGATTTAGGTTTTAATAACACAAAATAATCCAATGAGTATTGAACGCAGACGATTCGCGCGATTATATGTTGGGGTCGAAGGAGTATATCAGCAAATCCTTCACGAAGGCAAAACTGCCTGTCCGGAGCAGAAAGCGCTGGTTCAGAATATCAGCCCGGTCGGGGTGCGGTTTATTGCCTGTGAAAAATTACCGCACGAATCGCGTTTGAATTTCAAACTGAAAATCGCCCAATTGCCGCACCCGATCGTTACCCAGGGAAAAGTCGTCTGGCAAAAACAATTTTCCGAATCTTTTTTTGACACGGGTTTCGAATTTATCGATCTGTCCGATGCATTACAACAGGACATCTCGAATGTCATCCGCCAATCAATCGGCATTGTCGAGGAACTGCGCGAATTTATCCGCTGCAATTTAAACACTGCCGTTGAATTGACTTTGCTCAGCGAAGATCAGGCGACCGCGCCAATGAAATTCTCGGCGGTTTCCATAGATATTTGCCCGTCCGGCATGAAAATAACAACAAACATGGCCATGCAGAAACATCAGCTTGTCGCCATATCGTTCACGCTGCCGGAAACAAATGCGGCCATCCGCGCAAAGGGATTCGTAAGTTGGTCAAAGAAAAAAAACGAACATCTCATCGAAGCGGGAATTGAATTTACCGAAATCAGCGAACTCGATACCTACCAGATCAACGATTTCGTCAAACAAACACTCGGCATTTACTGGTAAACGCCGCCGTCGGCGCAAGGAAAATAGAGCGCAGTTCAAAAAACACCCCGATAGTATCAATTAACCGGATGCCCACAGCCTTACCTTTAGTGATTTTATTTACTTCCTATAATATATATTATGTTAAATAATCGATTAATTAAATAACTAACGGGCTCCAAACAAATACCATAACGCTGCACTGATTATGCATTCCCCGGACGCATCGGCATTAACTAAGAATTCTTTTATGCCGGCTTCCGGCACCCGTATAACCTGAATGTCCTCTTCCGGCTCTAAATCCTGTACCGGCTGTTTATTTTCCGAGGCATGTTCGTCGATACTCACCGTCACGATATGCATTATTTCATTAGACAGCGCGGCGGTGAACGCCAAAGGCGGGCTTATTTGCAAAATCGTACCGGTATAGCCGGTTTCTTCCCGCAATTCCTTGAGGGCTTCAAAAGCGATATCCGGTTTGTTGGCCAGGCCTGCCGGCAACCCCAAGACGTAACGATTTACCGGCGGACGGAACTGCCGGATAAGCAGGTATTCCCGGGATGGATTCAGTACGGCGACAACCACCACAATGTACGCACATTGCTTGCGCTCGACCATTTCCCAGGTGTAGCGATAGCCGGCCGGCGTTGCGCAATTGAGCTGCTTTAAGCGCAGCCAGTGGCCTTCCTGAAGTATCTTCTGCCCGGTAATTGCCGGTGGGATGCGTGGTGCTTCACTCATAGCGCACAGTCATTAACACGCGCAGGCCGCTTCTTTTTCTTTGCTGCGCCGCGCTCCCCTCAGGCGGCGCGAAAAACGCAGCAGGGTAACATTATCCAACGGCATCGCCGCGCGGCGGCGGAAACCGTTTTTTTGACAAAGCGAAATCGCCGCGGTCATTTTGTCCGTCGAGCAGAAATTGATAATCCGGTAATTTTGTTCTTCGCAAAACTCAATCGCGCGAATCAACAAGTCTTTCCCGATGCCGAAGCCGCGGTAGCCGGCGTCGACAAAAATACGCCGGAGCAGCGCGGTATTATTATCGTCTTCTTTAATCGCGATCGTGCCGACGACGCCGTTCGTCTTGTCTTCGGCGACCAGAAAAATATCCCGGCGCCCGCCATAGGTCGCGGCGACATCCGCTAAATCATTGTACGGGAAAGTGCTCTGGTGCAGCGAAAATTCTTTTTCCAGAATTGATGCGATCAATTCTTTAACCCGCTGCGCGTCCTGCGGCTTAAACTTTCGAATATTAATAGAATTTTTTTTCATACGCCACTCACCCGTTTTTGTAAAACTGATTTGACCGTTTTCAGCGGAATATTTTCCGCGACCAGAACATGCCCAATCCGCGTCGGCAGCACCATGCGTATCGTCCCGCGGATGAATTTTTTATCGTTAAAAAAAGCCCGCAGAATACGCGCATGCGAAATTGCGGCGGTTGATACCGGCAGCCCATAGCGCTGCAACAGCTGTTCAATGCGCGCCGCCGCCGCGTCCGGTAAAAGCTCCAGGCGGACGGCAACGTCCGCGGCGCACTGCATCCCTATGGCGATCGCTTCGCCGTGCGTAAATTTAGCGTAGGCCGTGGCTGTTTCCAAGGCATGGCCGATCGTATGGCCGAAATTCAATATCGAACGCAGGCCGCCGGTTTCTCGCTCGTCAGCGGCAACCACATGCGCTTTAATCTCGACCGAACGCTTAATCACCGGTAAGAGCGCCGCCGGGTCTGCCGTCCCGATTGTTTGATAATTACGTTCCAAGCGCGCAAATAACTCGGCGTCATAAATAACTCCATATTTAATGATTTCCGCCAACCCGCTGCGTATTTGGCGGGCCGGCAATGAAGTGAGCAGGTCGATATTTTCGTAGACGAGGCGCGGCTGGTAAAATGCGCCGAGCATATTTTTCCCGGACGGCAAATCGACCGCGGTTTTGCCGCCGATGGCGGAATCGACCTGAGCCAGCAGCGTCGTCGGGATTTGCACATACGGTATACCGCGCTTATATGTCGCCGCGACAAAGCCGGCCAAATCCCCGACGACTCCCCCGCCCAGGGCGGCAATAAACGGCCGTTTTTTCGCGGAAAAACGCGCTACCGCTTCAACCGTGCGGATATAGTACTCCACCGATTTACTGCGTTCCGCGGCGGGGATGGTGTAAAACAAAACCGCGATGCCCGCTGAATTCATCGCGTCGCAAAATGTTTTGCCGCATATTTTTTTTATATTCGGATTTGTTACGACAAAAGCGCTTGAACCAAGTTTAAGAGAACCTAATCTGCGCGCCAAAGCCTGGAAGCCTTTTCGCGCAATCAACACCTCGTAGCGGTTTTCCGGAATCGGCACCGGAACAATCATATCCCCTCAACGAATCTACGGGACACGGACCGAACATCGTCGCGGGATACCCCCCTGCGCCGCGGCGCGTTGGACAATCCCCAGCTGAGGTTCATTGCACAACCGTGATCTGTTCAACATTGACCACCGGATATTTCGCTTTTACCGGGTGTGTCATCTTCCCGTTGATGCGTACCTGCGAATATATATAGGAATTTAAATTAACGGTATCGCTGCGCAAATAATGCGAAACCTTCTTGTTCTGCTGCAATTTATGCGTGCCAAACCGCTGAAAAAAACGGCCCGACTCTAAAATTTTTCCTTCCAGGACTACCGGCTGCGCGACTTCCGAATCCCCGGCTGCCGCCGTTTTTTTCGCCCCATTCCGTTTTTTGACCGCCGCCGTTTTTTGACCGCCGTCCGGCTCCGTTGACGCTGCGTCCGGCGCTGCCGGCGGCTGCACCGTATCTGCTGATGAGGCCGCGTCGCGGGCAGCGGATGCAGTTTGAACCGCGGGCAGCGGTTCCGGCGGCACTGCCGGTTGGCTCGCTAAAAACCGTTTTGATTCATTTTCCTCTTCCGCCAGGTATAACTCCGGCTTGCCGAACATAGAAACAAATTGCGCATGCACCCACCCATAACAACTATTCCGCGGGAAAATATGCAGCCACTCTCCCTGATCGGAAATGATTTCAACCGTGTCATTTTTATTTAACTGTCCGACAACATTAAATGTTGTGCCTGCGCCGGCCCGGATATTAACCCGGTTCGAAGTCACGGTACCCAGCGCCGGCTGTTGCGCGGAGCGCGACAGAAACGCTTTATTGATATACGCGCTGCTGCTGCGCGGCAACTTTATTTTCATCCACTCCTGAACTTGCTCTTCGACGAGAACCAGGGAATCTGCGTCAAGCTTATTAATGCTTTCAAAATTTTGTCCCGGGCCGCTGCGCACATTAACCGTATCCGAAGCTATTTTTCCCGTGTAAGGAAACTGCCCAAAAGGGACGCTGAGTTTTGCCGTCTGCGGCTGCGCCGGCGAAACCTGCGCTTCCGCGGCCGCAGAAACCTCGCTGCAGCAAACCAAGGTTACGATGATCCACGCCGTTACCCGCGTACAATTTAGTCTACTCATGTGTGATGAGTCTGCCGACTCCTCCCCTTTCTGGTTATTTTTTTGCCCCGGCGCCGGCAGCGGATGTTTTAGCTGCCTCGTCTTTTTCGCCGGCTGCCTTAGTTGATTTTTTCAATTTAATCCGGAGAATTTTAGTTTTCGGCAGACGAAACGCGGTCGAATCTTCTTTCCACAGGCCGTCATTTTGCAATTTTTTAATTCGTTCCAAACGTTTTAACACACTGCGCTGTTTGCTCGTTTTGGATACACTTAAACTGGGGTGAATAGACATCGATCAGTACTCCTTTCATTCATGAATTTTTCATGGTCGTGACAACACAATCTTTATACCGTTTCTTCAATTGCGGCAATTGCTTATTCGCCGAATTTTTATCCGAAAAAATTTCCGAATATACTACATAAAATGTTCCGACTTTTTTGACGAACCCGTTCATCCCCTTCTCCCGCAAATGCACTAATTCCCGTTCCGCGGCGCGTTCCGACTTATAACTGGCCAACTGAATCCGGTACCCGGATGTGGGCAATTCCGTGGTATTCGGCGAGTTCGCAGCGACGGCGACAGCCTTTGTCCTGACACTCTCCGCGGCAACCGGTACGCTCGTACCCAAAGAAGAAAGCTCAGCAGTTTGCCCGACAGGCTTGCGTACTGCCGGCGATGCCGTGGCACGGGTCGCAGCCGAAGAATATCCGTTCGATATAAAATTACTTTTCTTACCTTGCTCGACGCCGAACACAAAACAGCCTAAACTGATCATAATCATGCCGATTATTACCACAATGAGCGAATCCGGCGAAAAAGCAATCTGACGATTGAGATTTAATCCCGCCAGCCTGTTCTTCCCCGCCACGCGGTGTTTTTCCGCGCTGTAAAAAAACTCTCCTTGAACCTCCCTGTTCTGAAAAGCCATACGACCTACCTCCGCTTACCAACCTGCCCTAAAATTTTCACCGAGCATAAATGCTTACTCTGCAAAAGAGGCTACCATCGCAATAGTGTACGACAGTTAAACTTTAATGGGATATACCCGTGTACATAACGGCTCACGCTCGCACGCGCTACAAAACAAGCGAAATATTTTCTATAGTATATCAAAACCTCACATAAAAAGCAATCATCTAAGAGAATTTTCATTTTGCCTCACTACTGTCCGGTTGTTGAGTCAAATTTTTTACGTAAGCAATTATAAAATAGAATCATGCATAAAAAAATGAGTAGTATCGATTTAAAATCTTCCGTATTCATGAGACACTCATTTCTGTTGACAACAGAAAAAGGAGTGGATAATGAATCACGGCAAAACTATATTTTCACAAATCATGCAGCATCTGCCCATGGCGACATTTCACCGGCGCGTCAACCGCTATCGTGGCGACTACAAGGTACAGAAATTTTCTTGCCTCGATCAGTTCCTCTGCATGGCTTTTGCGCAACTAACCTATCGCGAGAGTCTCCGCGACATCGAAGCCTGTCTGCGTTCAATGAGCGGCAAGCTTTACCACATGGGTATTCGCGGAGCGATCTCCCGCAGCACGTTGACAGATGCAAACGAAAACCGCGACTGGCGCATCTATGCCGATTTCGCGCATGTTCTGATCAATACCGCACGACAATTGTACGTCAACGACGAATTCGGTGTCGAACTCGACAACACCGTCTATGCTTTAGATGCCACGACTATCGATCTGTGCTTGTCGCTGTTTCCTTTAATTCTTGAAGAGCCATCCTATGCGCTTCATCTAAATCAATTCTATAATTTTTATAAATTTCTAACCAAAATTCTTTCCAAAAATTTTCAGACCAATCAAAATGGCTCCGGCACTGCCCCCACGCATCCGCATAATTAACCGGATTATTCGCGCAGTAGGCGTATACATTCGCGCCGTCCTTAAATCCCAGCGGATCCGGGCTGATGAACCGCCCTGCCTGCGGATCATAATAGCGCGCGCCGAAATAAACCAGCCCGCCGGCGTCCGTTTCCTTGGTCTGGAATTGATACGCGGTACTTAAACTACCGCTCTGCTCAATGATCCTGCCGAAGCCGTCGTAGCGGTAGCGCTGTACCACCCCGCCGCTCTCGTCGGTGATCAGCGTCACATTGCCTAAGTGGTTACAATGATAATACCACGTCCGGCTTCCTTCAGTCCGGGAAATCAAGCCGCCGATTCCACCCGGCGTCGGCAGCCAGGTATTGTCCGCCGTGACCGTTCCCGCGGCATCGCGCTCGGCAACCGGCAGCATGCCGTCGTAGAGATATTCGCGCGCGCCCACTGCCGTAGTTACGCGCAGACGCCTACCGTCGCCGCTGTAAAGATAGGCTGTTGTTCCCTGCGCAGTAGCGCTGGCAACCAGCCGCTGCCGCACATCCCAATTTAATGCCTGCGCACCGTTGACTGAGCTCAACCGCTGGACTAAATTCCCATCAGCATCGTAGCTGTAGGTAATCGCTTCGCCTGCGCCGCTGCGGCCAATAAGCTGATTCGCCGTGTTATATGTATAGGCAATCAGCTGTCCGTTGCGATTTTCGGTAAGCCGATTTCCCTGCGCGTCATAAGTATAGGCAACGCTGAAGAGCACAACCTCGGCCTGCCGCTGTACTTCGCTGAGCAGCCTGCCGGCGGCGTCATAGGTATAGTTTGTCACGATGCCGGCCGCTGCCCTGACTTCGCTGAGCCGGGAGCTTCCGTCATAAATATATTCATATGCTTCCAGGACGCTGCCGCCGGCAGTGCGCACGCTCACCCGCCGCGGCTGGTCATTGTCATAGTATTCCCACTCTGTGATCACGCCGTTTGCCTGCCGCATCTGCGCCACTCTGCCCACCGCATCATATGTAAATGTTGTCGTCTGCGCGTGCGGATTGATCAGTTGAGTTAACCGGTTGGTTTTATCATACTCATATTGATAGGTTCCTAAACCGCTGACCGTCATTTGACGGCGATTACCGGATAAATCATAATGGTAGGCAACGGTATCTTCGGCAAACGGGCCGTCAACCTGCGTCAACCGACAGCGCGCATCGTAGCTATAGGCCGTCGTTCCCGCCGGATCGATCATCGCAGAGATCATTCCGTATTGATTATAAGTATATTCGAGGCTGGTATTATCGCTATAGATAATACGCTGCAATCTGCCGCTGTTATCATAGCTGCACGTTGACACTCGGCCATGCATGTCCGTGCTTGTTTTCAGCGCACTGTTCAAATTATAGGTATACCGCTTTGTTCCGATTGCCGTCTGCTCCGCTACCGGCAACCCGGTCTGCGCATCCCGCGTGTAGCTCACAATCAACCGATCATCCATGGTACGCATGCCGGATACATTATCAGCGGAATCATAGGAAAATCGCATGCCGTTATTCAAGGCATTACAGGAATACGTCAACCGATAACGCCGATCATACTGGTTATACTGCTCCCGCAACGCTTCTCCTGTCCGAGGATAAACTGTTTTAGCGTTAAATTCACTGCCGTTCATTACCCCGGCAACCGATTCATAGGAATAATCGGTGCGGCGCCCGGTTTCGTCGGTAATTCGAGTCACCCGGTTGAAATGATCGTCGAAAACCCGCGTGCGCGTTAAATTACGCTGTTCATAGACACGGGCGGTTTCCACGGCGTTACCTACGGCATCATACCGGTAACTCGTCACCCGGCCTTCCGCATCAGTGGTTTTGACCAATTGATTGAGATTATTGTATTCATAAATGCTGATATTGCCGTTAGCGTCACGGCGGCTGAGCAAGTTACCGTGCGCGTCATAGCTCATACTTTCATCGCTGCCGTCCGGATGGGTAATTTTAATCAATCGGTTTGACAGATCGTACTCATATACGGTCGGCGGTTCTTCATCAAAACCGCTGGTCAGCAAATTATTCCGGGCATCATAGGTATACTGCCGATAGTGCCCATCCGCCGAAATTTCTTTAACGACATTGCCGTATACATCGTACTCAAAGCGCGTCTGTATTCCTGACGGATCGGTTATCCCGGCAACCTGACCGGAGTAATTTAAGGTATATGTGGTAAGCGCCCGCGCACCCTCCGGTCCCGGCTCATTTTTTTCGACCATATTTCCGGTAGAATCATACGTGAACACAGTTTGCCGGCCTAAACTCGTTATAGTTTTCACGCGCTGGGTTAGCTCATCATAAGTCATCACTGAAAGAACTTTTTCCTCGCCGTCTTCATCAAGTTCACGGATTTCCAGGGCATTGCCGAAACGGTCATTAGTCCAGTTTGTCGTGCGCCCGCTGTCGTCCGTGCGGCTGTTGCGGAAAAAATGCTGGTCATAGGTATATGATGTCTGGCGGCCGTCGGAGTCAATAATCTTGGTAATTAGCCGGTGCCGATGTACGTACACGGACACGCGTCCGCGTGCATCGGTTACCGTGGTTATTCCCAGCGCCGCGTTGTATTGATACGCCGAATCATTACCCTGCGCATCGGTAACGCGCACACATTGGTCACCGGTATTATACGCGTATTCTGTCCGGTTATTGTTTGCATCGATATACGCGGTAAGATTATGCCGGTCGTTGGGATCGCTGTATTCATAACGAATCCTGTGCCCCAGCGGATCGCTGACCTCAATCAAATTATCGAATTCATCATACCGATAGCGAAAACAATAACCGGAGCTGTTCAAGGATATTGCTTCTATCAGATTTTTCCCGGATACATAGCTTATGCGTAACGTGCGACCGCTGCCTTCCACCAATGATGTCAGCCGTCCGGTTACATCATAGTGATATCGGATGATATTGCCGTTTTTATCAGTAATATCCCGCAGCCACAGGCCTTTCATATCCGGTCTATCGGGAAACGGACGCAATTCAAAATAATATTTCTGCAGACCATACCGGTTTGACCAGTGGTGCCAGACATAGTCGCCGTTCGGCAGGCATGTCAACGTCGAGCCATCGCAGGCCGGAGACAAATAGGTGCCGTCCGCCTGCTTAACATATGCATAGGCTGCGCCATCCGGCAAAACGATTTCCACAACGGATCCAGGGTTCGGAATATCCAGCCGCCAGGTTTTAACCTCAAAAGAAGGATGCCAGCCATAGCCAAACAAGGAATAC
>JAMWCB010000062.1 GCA_023819605.1 Candidatus Omnitrophota bacterium | reverse complement strand
CCCTTTCTATTTACCGGCTAATTTCTGCGCACGCGCAGAAGCTTGCGCCACGCGCACAGGGTCGAGATCATTATTTCGAGCAACAACCGGCGCCACATTGCGATAAATCCGGCGGAACTGGTTCGTGGCGATATTGATAATACCTTCAATCGACCCATCGGAATAATGAAGAAGTACCGTCGTATTTTTTTTAATCTGTTCCGGGCTAACAATTATATCACACGGATCGGAATGCCCGCTTTCTCCATATTGGTTATACGCGGTCGCCCAAAATCTAGTCGGGCCCGAAGTTTTAACCGGATAGGTCATCTGACGGAAACTGCCATCCGGTACTGTGTTCATTTCATCTGCCGGCAACTGCGCATCCGACTGGTCAAGATAAATTTTAAAACCCGTAGGCATCACCCCGGAATAATCCCACTCCAATGTTATAAATGCCGCTGTGTCAGTGAGCAAGGAAATACCCGTACACCCCGGTTTCGGCAACATGACTTGCGAAAGTATTTCTCCACTCATCGCGTCACGCATTGCCATGGTTAATCCGTCTTTACTCAATTCATATACATAGAGCTTATTGCTGGATATCCCGAACGTTGCGGGTGTCGTGGAAGGAGCCATTTCCGATAATTCCTTGGCGAACACAATACAATTATTATTTACGGCGCTGTTCTGGACTAAAGGATTACGATTTCCGCCCAAGGACACATGACCGCGGGGAAAAATTTTCACGTAAATATCATAAGTTTCAATTTTATTATTGCCGTTAACGCGGAGTTTCTTTCCTGTATTGCGAAATTCATTTAAAAAATCCGGCGGCGGATATGCATTGCCGGAAAGTACCGCCGGCTGATAGGCCACATAAACCGCAGCTCCGGTTTCCAAATCGAATTCAACCGTGGTATTTGCACTTTCCCATTTATCGTCATTCGCCGCTTGTATCACGGCAGCCCCTTCCATTTCCGCTTGCAGTTCGTTCTCACGTATAGTGTACTCGCGATCCGCATAAACCTTGGCGCCGATCCTATTTTTTATAACCTTATACTTATAAGCAAGCGGCGTATGTACTGTGAGGTTTTCAATCAATCGGTACACTTTCGAGAGCATAAAATAATTTTTCCTGGTTTGGTCTACCGGCGTGAGCGGGTGGCGGTTGCCAGGCAATTCCCGCACCGGCTGTTTGTTAATTCGATAATAAACCTCATACGTTTCTGAGCCACCGGATTCATTGGTTGTCGTGACATAGAGGCCCGTGTGCCGGCACTCTTTTAAAAAATCTGGCACCTGGGCAGCCGCGCCCTGCTGATAAACAAAGTAATCTACCGTTTCTTCCGCATAGCCGGCATCGGCTACCGGAACATCCTGCGCGCGATCGGCATCGGCGGTTTGAGTGAGCGTGAGCCCCTTGAGCTGATCCGGCATATCCACGATAACATCATTAGCATCGGTGTAAACTTTACTGCCGATATTCGCATGCTCCACCATAGAATATGATGCGGGTGTCCGGGATGCTACCCATTCCACCAGCTGATACGCTTTCAACGCCGGCAGATAGTTTAAAACGTCGCCGTTTGCCGCTGCGGGAGGTTGAAAATTGCCGGGTAAGGTGTATCGTACGCCAGCCGGCAAAAGAATATCAAACGCGTGAAGTTGCACGCTCGAACCGGGCCATTTTTCGATTGTCGCGCCATAGGGAAGCTGACGATAGGAACCGGCAAATCCCGGGAGAATTGCCAAGTGATCACTATCCAAATACAGCCGCAGAATAACGTCAATAGGAGGTATAAAACTGAAATACGGAGTCCCGTCAAATCGCGCGGCATTCGGGAGAATAAAGGTCGCCAGAGCGGTGGTAAGGCGATCGGCAGCCTTCAGCCAAAACGGGGAATCGTTATTTACCGTCAATCCGGGAAAAAGTGATCGTTTAAACTGGCTACTGACGCCATTTAACGGAATAATATTTTCCGCGACGGTGAACGGCTTTAATAATACGAAATAATTGTCCGGCGACAAGCCGGCCATGCCGCCTAAAACCACTTCTTCACCGGCCTTAAAGATGCGGTAATACGTTTTGTATTTCAATGTTTGCCCGTTATTGTTCACGTCAACCGTGAGCGACGTCGGCCGGAATGTTTTTAAAAAATCCGGGATTTGCGGGGACGTGCCGCGATAGTACGGTATATACACGATGGTATCTTCTGGAACCGTAAATCGAATCAGATCGCTGCGGCTTTCGGTACGATCAGCAGTCGGGGTCATCAATAAACGCGTATTCGTTTTAAATGTCTGAGGAAGCACGCTAATACTTTTCGTGGAATCGTCCGTATATATCGCAGCGCCGACAGCTACCTGCCCCTGCAGTTGGTACTCTCCGTTGGAATTAACCATTAAATTTTCAATCGGATTATATTTTTTAACAAAAACAAAATAATTATTTTTTACTCTCCAGGAAGCTCCGCGCGGATTATAATTGCCTTTAAGCTCAACTTGCTGACCAGAGGCTACTTTTTTGTAAAAAATTGTATAGGTTAAGATCTCTCCGCTCCCCTGGACACGTATTTGTTCCGTCGACTCCTGAAAATCCGCCAAAAATTCCGGAAGGGGAAGATTTACTTGCTTTTGATACGCAATATAGACCAACGATTCTTCGCTTACTGTAAATTGCGCCACGTTCGCAATTTGAAGTTGAGCTTTATCATCATTCGGCGTGCGAATAAGCACTGAATCGAGCAAAAAATTAGGTAACGATAGGAAAGGGTATGAACGATCACTATAAGGCCGCGCATTGATACCGGGAACTCCAACCAGATATGAACGGCCGGTCAGCGATGTTAGATTGACCACTAATGTTTGAGTTTGGGCAAAAAGCGGCTTGAGGACATGGGGAATGCCGAGAAACCAACTTTGAATCGTTGCAAATAAACCCATCCCGACGGTTCGTGTGAGCATCTGGCGGCGCGAAACAGAAAACTTTAGCATTCGGTCTAACATACCTGCCCAATTATCAAAAAAATTTCCCCGCTGCGGCGAAGTCAACCCGGCTGGCAAATCGCCTATCGGATTCTGTAGAGAAGTTGGCTCTATCGCATTACCTCGTGCGTCAAACAACGATTGAAAAACTCCTGTTTGTAATGACAGCCGCGGCGCTAAGTTCATGCGCGCCGTTAGGTTCCGGCCAGGGGATGTGCGCGCAGGTTCCCTGCCGCACTCGCCGATCAACAATGCCTGCAGGACAACAAGAGAAATGATCTTAACGTATAAACTGCTCACCATTTTCATCTCAACACTCCGCTTTTTAACCAACTCGTATCGTTACAACATACAAAATACAGAACTGCTGGCGCATGCGTATTCACCAAGAAATACGCGTACGCCGAAACGATAAAGTTTAGCATGGACTGGTATGTTTTGCAAATTTTTAAATCGAATTTTTAAATCGAATTCCTCGGCAGCTGCGATATACCGCCGCCATGAAAAATACCCCGCCAGGCCAGGATACTTTTCCTTGCCGTTTATGCTCTAACTTATCCTCGCCGTTACTAATAGAACATCATTGACAGATATTTGGCCGGTTGTTATAATTTAAATATATCGGGGGATGTTCAAGGGGCAGGAGACCAGTCCCAAATGGTCTATTGATTTGTTGTGCGCAAGCAAACAAATGAGATTTAATAAGATGTCTTTGGCTTACCGGATTTCAAAGTTCAATCGCGATAGAAAGTGGAATCTTTTCCTGCAAGAATTCTCCCCCACCCCCACGCTGCGTGTCTTGGACATCGGTTTCAGTGAAAACGAATATAGTAGCACGACAAATTACCTGGAGAAGCACTATCCCTATCAAAATATGCTGACTGCCCTCGGGGTGGACACTCCGGTTAAATTCAAAGATCGCTATCCTTCCGTTAATGCGGTTCATTACGATGGCGGGCTGTTTCCTTTTGAAAACAAAGCGTTTGACGTGGCCTGGTCCAATGCGGTGATAGAACACGTTGGAAATCGTGACCGGCAGCTGCAGTTTTTACGAGAAATAAAACGCGTTGCTCATCGAGGGTATATTACAACCCCCAACAAGTATTTCCCCGTTGAAGTCCATACACGCACGCCGTTGCTGCACTATTTACCAAAAGCGGTATTTGACAAGTATTTAACTTTTATCGGAAAGAAGTGGGCGGCCGGCGAATATATGCATCTTCTTTCCCTCAACGATATAAAATTACTGCTCGCTGACGCTGGTATTGCCGAATTCAAAGTAATCAAAAACAGAATTGCCGGCATCGCCATGGATTTTGTTATTCTATTTTGATCGTTTCCCGTCTGCGCATATTTACGGCTTGGGATTCGCCCTCCCTCGTTGCGGCTGCCGGCGATGACTCCGATCGGCGCGGCTTTAACCAGCCGTGTACAGCGGCCGCACCAGGGAAAAAATACACAACGCTTTTTTTATTTTTTACGATCGTATCCCAAAACTTTTTTATACACGGCTAATGTATTTTCGGCAATCGTGTCCCAATCAAATCGCTTAAGTACTTCCAACTGCCGGAGTTTTTCTGCTTCACTCAACGGGCGTCGCGCGAAAACCGCGATTTTTTCCGCCAATGCCGCGACATCTCCCGGAGCAAAAAAACGCTCCGCCTCCGTGACGACATTTTTGTGCGCCGGGATATCCGACACAATGCACGACCGCTGATAACTCATCGCCTCGAGCAATGCGATCGGCAAGCCTTCATAATACGACGGCAGGACGAACAACCCGGCGTGGCTATATAATTCAGACAGCGGCTGCCCGGTGAGATATCCCGGCAGCACCACCTGCGGGTGTCTGCGCGCCTGTTTTTTCAGTTCGCTGCTATACCGGTCTTCATGATCGGCGTCTCCGGCGATGACCAGCTTCCAATCGGAAAAATCATGTGCCGCAAAGGCAGCGATTAAATCATGAAAGCCCTTTTCCGGAACGAACCTGCCCACCGCTAAAATATATTTATTTTTCTGAATCCCGTATTTTTTTAAAATCTCCTCCGAAGCCGCAAGCGCCGGGACCGCCACGCCGTTCGGTATCACCGTGATCTCCTTTCTCCGGTTGCGAATATCGGCCGCGATCGGCTCAGAGATGGCGATTACAGCGTCGGCAAACCTCACCCCGGCCCACTCTCCGAGCCGAAGCACCGCTTTCGCCGCGCCGTTCCATTTTTTTCTTTTATACTCCGGGCCATGCGTCGTCATCACGACCTTCATCCCCAAGACGCGCGCCAGCGGAACGAAGAGCGAGGGACCCAACGCGTGAAAATGGATAATGTCCGGACGGAGTTTCCCGGCCAAAACCACGGCACACAACGTATGGACCAACGCTTCTAAAAATTTTTGTTTCGGACAAAACACCGGCTGCAACGCGACATTTTTATAGACGAACCTTTTCGGCGGCACATACGGACGGCGCGTAAAAACGGTTATCGCACACCCCTGCCGCGCCAGACGCGGGTAGAGATTTTCACAATGCGCTTCCACGCCTCCCGGGACATCCGGAAATCCTCGCGTGCCGACGACAGCTACTTTCACATGCCCTCCACGGCGATTAGTCATGTCCGAAGCATCCCTGCCCGCCTACCGCCCGCGCACACCGTTTAAACGTAATCTGATCGAACCACACATTTCCCCGTCCGGCTCCGGTCAAACGAAATTGCATAAAAAACGCCCCGTCCGGAATAACGAATGCGTGCGAAACATGCTGCCATTGCGCAGCGTCGGTCACGGCGCGCACGCCATAATGCCACCGCTGAATTTTTTTCTCACCGTCAAACAGCATCACCCCCAGTGCGCCGCGCGCATCCCCCTCCGTGCGGATCTGCCCGGAAAATTCATACTGTTCTCCCGGGTTGACCCGAATCAAGCGGTCGAAACACAACGACCAATCCTGAGTTTTTTTATTCGTAATCAACAAACTTCCGCGTTCATCCGCGCCTTCTGCCGCATAGCTCTCATACACCGCCTTCTCTTCCCGCATCCAAAGCTTATCCCATGCGGATCGATGGCGCCGGGATTGAAACGACTCACCGATGATCAATTCGCCTTCCCGGAACTGGACAATCGGCGTCGGCTGCCGTTGCAGAAACGAAACCGGCAGATGATCGGCAAGATGAAACGAAGAGATACAATCAATTCCCGCCTGGCATTTGATCCAATACGCCGCACAAAATAGCAGGCCGCCGCTCATCAATAAAACAGCTGTTTTTTTAATATTGCCATTGCGCTTTATACCGCCTGCCTTCACCGCAACGCCCTCCAAACGACAAACCATCACCGCCTATCCGTGCGGACTGCACGGACTGCGCTGTTGCATCGCCCGCTTACCGCGGCGACGTACGCGGCGGATCAAACACCGCGCGGATTTTTTTGCCGATACGTGCGGCGACACACTCCCAGGTATGCGCCCGCGCGATCTCGATCCGTTGCTGCTTCATTTCCGCTGGGTCGTTCCGGATGACTTTCGACAAATAACCACTAAACTCTTCTTTCGTCGTGGCTATATAGATGCACTCACGGAACCGGTTCAACGGCGCCAGCTCCACGGAAATTACGGGTTTTCCCACGGCAAAATACTCCAATAATTTTTTCGGGTTGCGGTAACGGTTAAACGGATCGTCGATATCGTAATACAGGCAAAAACAATCCATCTGCCGCATATACGCAGGCAACTCGTCATACGGCTTTTTCCCCAGAAAAAAAACATTATCCGGAAATTGATACGTACGCAGCGCTTCGTAAATATCCCCGATAAAAACAAACGACTTATCGCGATGCTCGGAAGCCAAGAACTTAATCATCTTAAAATCCAACGGTTTTATTTCGCCGATGTAGCCGACAATCGGCCGCGGCAATGACGCCATATCCGACGGTACCGCCGTCGATGCGCCGGCTTCGGCAAACACATCGAAATCGACCCCATGCGTCGAAACGCTCACCGTTCCGCCCCAGGCCCGTCGCTCAACAGCAATCTGCTCATTGACAAAAAAAGTAATATCCGCCTGTGCCTGAATATCTTTTTCCAATTGTTGAATGTACGGCGCATTGACCCCCGGAAACTGCCAAAAATTATCCACGCAATAATAAATCAACGCCTTGCCTGCCCGCCGCTTTAAAAGGAACGCAATGTCCCGAAAAACCGGCGCCGTAACCCAAATGATCGGCCTGCGCAGGTTGATCATTTTCTGGATCACCTTAATTTGAACGAACAAGAGCCATTTGTTCACCGTCAATATCTGCTGTTCTATCCGCGGGAACAACGGCAAGGCGAACGGCGTCAGCACATACATATTTGCCCGGACGCGCCGAAAATAGCGAAGAAAACTTTTCAACTTCGCGACGAAACGTTTTGCGAAAAATTTATCGGTTTTAAAATCCGGCACCCGGATACCGGTGGAATTAATATATAACACTTTATTCCGTTCCGAAAACGCCAGCATAAGATGCGCATTGGCGTGCGGATTATGAATCCACCAGTCATCTGCGGAAAAACAAATAATATTTTCTCCCGTTAATGCGCTCATCCTACCCCCTCAAAAAGTATACGATTGTGCTGTATTGAAAAAACAAACGATTTTTCAAACGCCGGCTGTTCGGCAACAACCAACTCAACAGAAAAAGCAGCGGCACTTTGAGCACGGCCGCGGAAAAAACCAACAACTTATAATACAACGCGCTCAACTTGCCGGCATGTTTTTTAAAAAAATATTCTTTTCCCTGTAAGATCAGAATATTTCTGTTTAAATCTCCCAGGGAGGCGCCGCTGGCGCCTCCAATATGCACGATTTCCGCCGGCGGAAAATAGAAAATTTTATAACCGGCTTTTTTAATCCGGTAGCACCACTCATACTCCTCGTCGTAGAGAAAAATGTTCTCATCAAATCCGCCGGTATTTGCGTACACTTCCCGGCGCAACAGCATAAACGCCCCCACGATCCAATCGACCTCCCGCACACCCATCGCCTCTTTTTCCGTCAAAAGATAGCTCGGAATCCGCAGCGGACACCCTGGAATTTTCTCCAAAAGCGTATTCACTTCCATCCCACCCCAAAACGCGTTTAAAAACGTAAAACGATAGCCGCCGGAAGGCTGAAAACGGCCATCCGGAAATTTGAGTTTACAGCCAACCATGCCGCACTGCGGGTTATTTTCGATAAACTGGACGCATTTATCAATCTCCGCCCGCGCGGCTATCGTATCGCTATTCAGCAAAAGAAAATACTTCCCCTGCGCACTCTTCATCCCTTGGTTATTCGCCGTGCCAAAACCGACATTTTGACTATTTTGAAAAACCTTTACCCGGGGAAAAGAAAGTTTAATACTTTGCACCGTGTCATCGGCAGAATTATTGTCTATGACGATCGTTTCCACCGACGCATCCGTAATGAGCGGCTGTATTGACCGCAAGCACTCAAGAAGCACCGCTTTTGCGTTATAACTGACCACAATTACTGAAAGCTGAATCAAACCGCCACCGCCTTTCTACCCTGATTCATATCTGCGCCGATTTCTTTTCCCGCATATTGCATGGACGGACATCCATACCATAACCCAATATAAATCCATATAATATAAAGATAATTGATTACCGACAAGACTGAAAAGATAATTAATACCGAAATAAGCGCCGCGCCGGCCGCAACCGAGAGCAACCCTTGCAGCGTCGTCGTCCGCCGCCACGCCCGCATCGTGCTGAGCAGCGGGAGAATAAAAAACAGCGCAAAAATAATCAAGCCCAACAACCCTACTTTTAAAACGACCGTCAAGTAATAATTATCTAAAATGCCTCCAAAGTATGCGTTGCCGTGGCCGACCAACGGTGAGCGCAGAATCGCCGCCTTATTTCTCTCGATCTGCAGCAGGCGCGCGTCGTTGGAACTGGAAATTTCCTTTTGCTCGCTCTGCGTATATACGATTCCCTTAATCAAATGGTATAATTTCGAATCGCTTTTCTTACTCGCCAGCGACGGAATTGCCGCTAAAACGACCAGCAGCATAATAATTGCCGCGCGGGACGGTTTTATCAGTAAAAAACAAAAAAAGGCGTTAAACATAAAAATGATAATTGACAACCGCGATAACGATAGCCAAACGCCGCACCACATCGCCACCAGACACGCGGCCATCCATATGCGGGCATTAGCTTGATGGAACCGGTTTTCCCAATAGCTGAAAAAAGCAATAGCCGCCGGAACCAATAACGCAAACAACAAACCGTATTCAATCGAATTCGGAAACGCGGCTTTAATGCGCGACGCGCCCAGACGAACCTGGGTCGCCGTGGCGCCGCGCAGTATTTCACGGTAAGGCGCGATCAACGAATAAAAATTAAATTGCGTCAGGTGCTCGATCATCCCGATCAGCAGCGGGATAAACGCCGAAGCGGCGAAAACCCCGACGCACCGATATACAAAGCGCTCGTCACACTGCCGCAGCACTGACCAAATAATCAACGAGATCATGACATTTTCCAACAGAAACGTCCCGACGGCGAAAGAAAAGCCCCCCACATCCGCGCCAAAGGAAAACAAATTCGAAACGATAAACAAAGGCACGAGCGAAACCAGCGGGAATCTCCCCAGCGCGGCAATCGCGCCCGGAATCGTTTTTTTCGAAAGCCAGCAGATGATCAGCAGCGTCGCCAGCACGCGATGCGGCCTGAGCACTGGAAGCGAGGAACCGAAGTCAATACCGGCATGAAATGGCAAACAGGGATACACCGTGATAAAAAAAAGAATAAAATGCTCTATTTTTATGCGGAAAACGATCGCCACCGTCAGCACGGCCAACACAACCCCTAAGCCGGCCGCCGCGTTTAAAAAAAATACCGCCGCGACTATCCCGGCGCACACCGCCGCAATCACTACTTTTACCATCACCTTTTTCTCCGGCGAAAAAACACGCCGTCCTCCGTACACCATCCCGGTCCAGCCGCGCCTACGGACACCCGTACCCGTCGACCAATCCCATCAACTCGCCTGCCGGTATAAACGCGCATATGCCTGCGCCACGCGCTGATTAGAAAAATAATCCTCGACTACCCGCGCGGCCTTCGCCGACACTGCCGGATAATCCCGCATCACGCGATCCACGTCCTCCCAAAAGATATTCTTTTCCGGCGCAAAAACCAAACCTACCGCCTCTGTCCGCACAAAATACAGCGCGCCCAACGCGTTGGCGTTGACGAGCAGCGGGCGCCCCACCGCTAAATATTCGCAGGTTTTAATGCTCAACCGCACATCCGGCACCAGCAGGAGATTCATGCCGAAATCGCACATCGACAAATATCCCGGCACCGCCGACGGCTGCGCGTCCACGGTCAGAACCGTGCGCAGGTCAAGCCCCTGGCGCCGCAACTCGGCGGAGAACAGCTCTCGCTGCGGCGTAACAAACAGAAAATAGGCGCGACGGTTTAACTGCTGAACATACCGGATAAAATCAATATACGGCTGGGGATGATTAATATGCACCCCAAAGCTGCCGCAATAGCCGAACACGACATCCTGCGCGCCGATGCCGTAGAACGCGCGCAACTCGTCCCGTTTTACCTGCGAAAAAGAAAATTTTCGCGTATCGACATTATTATGGATTACCGTAACTCCCGCGCCCGCGTAGATGTCTAAAAAATGATTTTTAAAAGGGGCCGACGTCACCACCACCTGATCACTCCGCTGCAAAAACAGCCGCTCTAAATGTTTCCACATTCTAAACAACGCACTGTTCTTTTTTAGTTTTCCATTGACGACATTTTCCTCGGGAAACGGCGACCGCGCGTCGAAAATAACCGTGCTCCTCAAAACCTTTTTTAAAAGAATCGCCGGCAAGGCCACGACATACGAACGGCAATGCAATATCTTCAAGCGCAACACAAAACTACAGATAAACAGCCAGATCGTCATCTGCGCGACGAGCTGAACGTACGCAACCGCAGACAGACTGAACCGCCGCAGCCCCGGAATAGAAATAAACGGGATAATCAAAGCCCGCAGGTTCTGTTGTTTCAGCGCGCGCATCGCTGCCGCCAATCGCGCCGCCCGCAGAAAACACCGCGCAACCGGCTGAAATGAAATAAGATAGATCCGTTGCTCCCCCAGCGCGGTTACCTCGCCCAAAATATCCACCACCTGGCTCTGAACGATCGTCGAGGCCAAATCTTCAAACGCAAGGATATAACCGATCCGCGTGCACTGTTTTTTTATTTTCATCACATCGATTCCCTGGCGCAAACACGCGCCGCCCCTATCCGGCCGCAGTACCGGGGCAGGCTCCGCTTCAGGTATACTCAAACCGCCCGTACCGCAGCAATTCGCGGATACGCACCTTGCTGCAGCAGCGTTCCAACAGAAAAAAAACTCCCGCGTAGATGAGGATGCCCGCCGCGGCGCTCATCAAAAAATTAATGCCGCGGTGTGCGGACAGGCTCAAAAAATCTTTTCCGAAAACAATCGCGCTGAGCATACTCGCTCCCGCGGCCACGGCAATCCAGGTCACTGCCGCGATATCCCGCGCGGTGATGCCGAATAATTTATGCAAATAATAACCTGATACCACGACCGCCGCAGCCGTGCTGCACAAAACCGCCAGAGCGATCCCCGGTATGTTCAAACGGCTGCCCAACGGAAACAACAAAAGCGCCAGCGACAAAAAGCGGACAAACTGGCACCACGTATCGATTTTCGGCCGACCGATCGCCTGAAACAGCGGGCCGACGATCGCCTGAATGGAACGGATAAAACCCGCCACGATTAAAATTTTCACCACCGGCACAATCGGCAGCCATTGTTCCCCCAAAAACAGCCTGGTAAACTCCCCGGCCAGTCCGAACAATAGCCCGGAAAACAAAACCGATACGGCGCAGGTGGCTAAAAGCGTCTTGAGAAAAGCCGCTTTCAGCTTCGCGGGATCGTCTTGAATCCGCGCGTACGCCGGAAAGGTAATCTGTGAAACGACGCCGGCAATTTCGGTTGTCGGCATATACGACAAACGGCCGGCCATCCGGTAAAAACCCAATGCCGTATTGCCGAACAATTTTCCGATAATCACACTATCGCCCTCCGTCGTCAAAAATACCAGCACATTCACGCCGAAAACCCAACGGCCGAACCGGTGCAGTTCCCGCCGGTGCTCCCGGTTAAAATCCCATGCCGGCCGATAGGCGCTGAACAGGTAACTGGCGATACATTTGGCCGCATCGCCGGCAATTTTTCCGATGACCAACGACCAGACATTCTTAAGCATAATAACCAGCACTACCGAAACAACACATTCTACCAAAAAACCGGCAAATTCCCAAAGAAACCGCCGTTTGAAGTCCAAATCTTTCTGAAAAAAAATAACGCCGATATTGGTAATCCCCTGAAAGAAAAAAGACACCCCGATACACTGAATTAATACAACCGCTGCCGGCGATTTAAAGAAATCGGCGATATACGGCGCAACAATCAGCGTCAGCAACAACAACCCGACTCCTCTCAACGCTAAAAACGTCCAGGCCGTGTTCAAATACTTCTCGACCTGCTCTTTTTTTTGAACCAGCGCTGCCTGAAACCCGGTCTGCGAAAAAATTTCCAGGGTTTGTAAGGTCAGCAACGCGATGCCCATCAACCCAAAATCCTGCGGCGCCAAAAAACGCGCGACAATAATGGTTCGGATAAACGTCAACACACGCTGACTCATGCGCAAAATAAATATCCAAAAACCGCCCTGAAGAACTTTTTGAGAAAGTGTCATTATTGTTTTAATCTCGTTGTAGCATACCGTTACGTTCTAATTCACACCTGACCTGTAAAAATTTTTCTTAGTGCACATCACCTTTGTCAACAATGTACTACTGTACTGCTGAACGATTGCTTAATGCTCGGCATTGATTGGAGATTTTGATACGTTTACACCGTTTTTCCGTATGTGGGCGTTTCCCGTCAAAAAGCAACGAGGTCTCGCCGCAGGCGGATTGCAAATCTCGCCGCAGGCGGACGCCCCGCACCCCGAGTTACTTTCTTTTCTCCAGAAAGGGGAAATGCTCCACACCCTCAGAATGTACGATTGCTTCCTCGGACAATTGTGAACAATCTTACTATTTTCGATAAATTCCATAATAAGCGTTTCATCAAAAAATATATATAATAAATAAAAAAAATATAGCCGCGAAATATCCAATACTCCTTCCATGTAAAATGACGCGTATTTTTTTTATTTCTAAAATATAACCATAAATTTTTATATGCATTCACGCACAAAAGTCGTTCCTCATTTCCACTTGCCTTGGCTCGCATGAAACCTAATAATCGGACTAAAGCGTACAAAAGCTTTGTCGCTAACCTTCCCTCGGCAATGTCCAATATTGCGTAACGTGTCTGAAATAAATGATAATTCTGTCGAAACGGACTTTTTCCACTCCATACCCCTTGAGTAATAATCCGGTAATCCGCCGAAATAAAATCCTGAAATCTAACCTTGCCGAATTTCGACAGCCAGACCGTCAGGTACGTGTCGCCGCCGGGCGCGTGCGCGAACGATTTCGGAATATCGTGAAAATGCACATTCCGGCACACCCGCGTCGACGTCGGCGCGTACACCGGCAT
>JAMWCB010000061.1 GCA_023819605.1 Candidatus Omnitrophota bacterium | reverse complement strand
TCTATTTGCGCAAATTTTTCCAAAAAATAAAAATATTTTCATTTTTTGGAAAATAATTATTTGACAAGAAGATAAAAATATGGTATAATTAAATAAAATTTGGGATACGAAGTGATTACGACCTTAATTTTTCATTAAGGCGTAACGAGACCCCTACTTCCCCCGTTCTTCGTATCCCAAATTTTTTTATTTTAAACTTGCATTTTAAAAATTTACGATGTATAAATATTAAATAGATGTTATTTAATAATATTTAAAATAATATCCAAATTAATTTATAAAGAAAAAAATGGGATACGGAGATTTATACCGTCTTATCCCCTAAGACGGTCAAGGCCCCTACTTCCCCCGATCTTCGTATCCCTTTTTTTTCATTTTTCAGCATAATCGTCTATTCTTCATGATCATCATTTCCGAAAAAAGTATTTTCTTCGTAATGGATATGTTATAATAAATTTGTTTTATTTTTTATCCCGAATATGTCCCCTCCGGTCGGCCTGTTCGGGCTACGTTACAGGAGCTGGTATGGCAGTCTATGACTCTACGGAAAAAATTCGTTGCGGCATGCCGCTCGGCGGCATCGGCGCCGGTAAATTGGAAATTACTCCTTACGGAACGCTCGATTATATAAATTTTTTGAATAATTGGAATACGCCGCTCTGCAATCGTTCCAATGCCGAATCAGGCAAAGCCGTCGGGGTGAGCGGCTTTCATTTTGCGATCAGGGTCAAAACGCCGGCGGCCGGTATTTGTAAGCTCCTGCAGACGGAAAAAATCGCCGATTATCCGGCAGTGAAAAAAATCGAATTCGACGGCCGTTTTCCGTTTGCGCGTTTACGGTATGAAGACGACAACTTGCCGATTGATGTGCAAATGCTGGCCTATTCGTTTTTTATTCCCGGCGATACGAATAATTCCTGTCTGCCGGCGGCTGTTTTTGTTTTTGAAGTGTTCAATCGCATGGATAAAGAGCTGGACATAGCGCTTCTGTCCATGGCTCGGAATATTGTCTGCCGGCATTCGGTCGGCAGGTTTAATAAAGTACGAAAAACACGGGAATTAGTGGGCATTGAGTTCTGTCACGATAATCCCCTGCCGCAGGATCCGGCAGAGGGTACGTTATTTTTAGCCGTACCCCAGGGGATCGGCGAGGTTTCGTACCTGGGAGATTGGAATTTGCAGAAAGATTTTTTTGTTTTTGAACCTCATATCCGCCTGGATGCGGTGGATCAATTAGGCCGCGACGGCTGTTTGTCTAATGAAAATCCGGCGGGAATTGTGGAGTCACAGAGTGTGGAGTTGGGCGGCGCGTTGTCGGTTTGCCTGCAATTAGCGCCGCAGGAACGCCAGGTGGTGCCGTTTTTGTTGAGTTGGCATTTTCCGAATCATTGGGCCGGCCATGCGTATGAGCGGAAATTCCGTTCTGCGGAAGAAGTGTCCGTGTATATTCATAAACATTATGATTCATTGCGGGAGGCGAATAACCGGCTTTCCAGCATTGTGGCGTCAATGGGGCTGGAAGACTGGCTTCAGGACGCCTTGCTGAACAATTTGTACCCGTTGATTTCTTCCAGCTGGTTTACCCGCAAGGGAACCTTCGCGCTTTACGAAGCGCCGCTGGTGTGTCCGCTGATGGGAACGCTGGATGTATATTTTTACGCCTCCGTAGCCGTCGGATGTTTATTCCCGAGTCTGGATTGCCAGACATTGTTGTTATTTAAAGAGAGCATCCGGGAGTCCGGCTATGTCCCGCACGATTTGGGCCTGGAGCGGCTTGATCTGCCGTCAAACGGAACTACACGGCCGCTCTGGAAAGATTTAAATCCGAAGTTCATCATCACCTGTTACCGCGCGTTTAAAGACAGCGGTGATGTGAAATTTTTAAAGACAGTGTACCCGGCAATGAAGCGGGCTTTGGAATTTTCGTTTACCTTTGACCGTGACGGCGACGGGTTGCCGGAAAATGAAGGTTGGGATACGACATTTGACACGTGGGGGATCAGCGGGTTAAATTCCTATACCGGCGGTATTTTTTTATTGAGTTTACTGGTGATGCGGCACGTGGCTGAATTGTTGGATGAGCCGGCGCTGGCCGCGCTCTGCCGCGACCGTTTTGTGCAGGCGCGGAAGGTTTTCGAAGAAAAGCTCTGGAACGGGAAATATTATATCACCGGGCATAGCGCCGCCGGCCTTTACGAGGCGTCGATGGCCGGCCAGCTTGCCGGGCAGTGGTACGCGTATGTCGTCGGCCTGGGGCGGATGTTTTCCGAAGACCGGGTAAAAAGTTCGATTCAATGGGTGTACAATTTGAATGAAGCAGACAGCGATTTCGGCCTGACCAATGCGGTTTTCGCCGACGGCAAGCGCGATGCGGCCAGTTATCATTCGCAAAATGTCTGGCCGGGTGTCGGATACTCCTTTGCCGCCCTGAGTATTTATGAAGGTTTTGTCGAGCCAGGCTTGCGGCTGACGAAAAAAATTTGGCAAACTATCGCCGAGAAAAACAAGAGCCCCTGGAATCAGGCGGATGTGATTATCAATAAAGACGGCAGCTACGGGTTCGGAGATTATTATATGCGGAATCTGGTCATCTGGGCCGTGGTGCTTGCTCTGGCCACGCAGGATCAGAAGGTCGCTGCCGGCCTGGCGCAACTGCGTAAAATGGCCCGCGGCGAAGCGGAGTAGCCGCCGTTGGTGCCGATTTGTAATAGGCCCTGTCCTATGTTATACTAACTGCCGATGGAAACGAGCGTCATTGCCACCAATAAGCGTGCCGGGATTAAATACGAGCTCTTTGAGAAGCTGGAAACCGGTATCGAATTAAAAGGAACGGAAGTAAAATCCCTGCGCCTGCACCACGCGGATTTAAAAGACAGCTTTGCGCGCGTAGAAAAAAGCGAGGTGATTCTTTATCAGTTTCAGATCAGTCCCTATGAAAAAGGCAGTTATAATAACGTCGAACCGTGCCGGCCGCGCCGTTTGCTGTTGCACCGCCGCGAAATCAGCAGATTGTCCGGAAAAATGGCGCAGCGCGGGTTCACGCTGATTCCGTTGAGCGTTTATTTTAACAGCCGCGGAAAAGTCAAGGTGCAATTGGCGGTGGGCAAGGGGCGGCGTGTGCATGATCAGCGTGAAAAAATAAAGAAGCGGGAGATGGAGCAGCAGCTGCGCAAAGCGGTGTCGCTGCGGCGTTGAGTGGGCAAATTAAAAATGGGGGTGAAAGGGTTCGACTTAGGTCAACTGAGTAAGAGCAGCATGTCGAGGTTGTCGGGAGGCCTCGTAAAACACCTGACACACATATAAAGGCTGAAACAGAAGTTCCAGCAAGCGTGGACGCGCTTCTCTCGAGAATTGGTGAGGGAATTTCTCATCCGGTTTTCGGTGGAGTTGCTCCCGTCGCAAGCGTTGCCTTAAGATAAGGCAACCCGTCTTTTCATTTTCGCCTGCGGGATGAACAGACGCATGCAGCAGGCTCGTCATCGTCGGTTTGTTTTTGACGGCGCTGATTAAACCTTCAAAAGCTGCCCTGCGTGGAATCCTGTCTGCCGGAGTCGGCGCGGGCAAGCCAAAAGGCAGGCTAAACATGTAGATACTCTTATGCGTTGCTTAAGGACGCGGGTTCAATTCCCGCCACCTCCACCAATTATATGAAAAGGCCTTTGTGAAGCGTGTGGTATTTTTCGGTATCTTCGGCAACTGTTTTCGCCGGGCGGCTGTTGTGCTGCTGTTGGCCGTCAGCGTCGCCGGCTGCGTCAGCCGGCATCAGTCGGCGCCGAATAAAGAATTGCTGCAGGCGAGCGTGCGTGTCGGCAAAGTCCGGTATATCCCGCTTGCCGAGGTCTGCCGGTATTATGGGTTCACCGAAGAAGGGGACGGGCTTTCGCCGATCATTTCTTTAAAGACAGGGGTTTCGAGCGCAAAAATTCTTCCGGGCAGCTCCTGGGTGCTGTGGTACGGGCAGGTCCGCGATTTACGGGCGCCGGTGCTGGTGCGCGGCGGCCAGACGCTGGTGCCGGTATCGCTCTTACAAATTTTCGGCCAGGCCGCGGCGGCGCCGGCCGCGGCGGCGGACAGGGACAGCCGCCGGGTGAGCCTGCGTTCGGTGGTTATTGACGCCGGCCATGGCGGCCATGATCCGGGAGCGCTGAGTTCTTTCGGCGGCGCGGAAAAAGATATCGTATTCGATATCGCCGTCCGCGTTCAAAAAGAATTGTCCGAACGCGGGATGACGGTGGTGATGGTCCGTTCGGAAGACCGGTTTGTCCCGTTGGAAGAACGTTATGCTATCGCCAATCGTTCAAAAGCCGACTTATTTGTTAGTATTCACGCCAATTCTTCGCGCTCCGCCGCGGCCCAGGGATTCGAAGCATATTATTTGTCCGATGAGTATGATGATTTTTCCAAGGCGGTCGCGGAACGGGAAAATGCCGCGCTGGCTTTTGAACAGGGAGCGGCGGCATCCCTGCCGGATATTAACGCGACCCTCTGGGATATGATGTTCAGCGAATACCGCATCGAATCGATTGAGATCGCGCGTTCGATTGCCGCGGAGATGAAACGCATGCTGAAAATCCCGACGCGTTATATCAAAGGGGCAAAATTTGTCGTGCTGAAAGGCGTGCGTATGCCGGCGATTTTGCTGGAAGTCGGTTATTTAAGCAATCGGTATGAAGCGGCGCAGTTGAAAAATCCCTTTTACCGCCAGATGCTCGCGGAAGCGATTGTCGCCGGCATTATGAATTATCGGCAGCGGTTTGAAATGACCGGCGGATTTTCACGGTGAGCGTATGGCAGACCAGCGTCCGGTAGGCATATTTGATTCGGGAGTCGGCGGCTTGACGGTCGTGAAAGAATTTGTACGTCTGTTGCCGCAGGAAAACGTCGTGTATTTCGGCGATACGGCGCGGGTGCCGTATGGGCCGAAATCCCAGGAAACCGTCATCCGTTTTTCCATCGAGAATATCCTGCTGTTGTTGCGGCATCGGGTGAAATTGATCATTATCGCCTGCAATACGGCTTCCAGCGTCGCGCTGAGCACGGTAGGCGAAAATTTCCGTATCCCGGTGCTGGGGGTTATCCAGCCCGGCGCGCAGGCTGCGGCGGCAGCCACGCGCAACCGCCGTATCGGCGTGATCGGCACGCGGACGACGGTGAAAAGCCGCGCTTACGAAGAAGCGATCCGGCGCATTGCGCCCGGCGCGTCGGTGTTCAGCGCCAGCTGTCCGCTGTTCGTGCCGCTGGTCGAAGAAGGTTGGCTGGATACGCCGGTGACCGTGCAGATTGCCGCGGATTATCTGCAGCCGCTGCGCGCGGAGCAAATCGACACGCTGGTTTTAGGCTGCACGCACTATCCGTTATTGAAACCGGTGTTACAGCGCGTCTTAGGCGCGGAGGTTGTTTTAGTTGATTCCGCGCAGCAGGTTTCCCTGCAGGCGCAGGCGATTTTAGAGCAGGAGTGTTTACTCAATGACCGGGCGCATCCCGGGCAGCTGCAATTTTTTGTCAGCGACGAACCGGATAATTTTGCGGCCGTCGGCAGGCAATTTCTCGGTTTTGAGCTGGGGAAGGTGGAAAAGGCCGGTTATGTTTGAAATCAGTGTCGTGCGCGATTTCAGCGCCGCGCACAATTTGCGTCATTATCAGGGTAAATGCGAAAAACTACATGGCCACAACTGGCAGGTAGAGGCGGTGTTTGCCGCGCCGGATTTGGGAAGCTCGGAGATGGTGCTTGATTTTAAAGACGCCGGGAAGCTGCTCGAAGAAATTCTCGAACAGTTCGATCACCAGTATATTAATGAAACAGAATATTTTTCCCGCGTCAATCCGACTTCGGAAAATATCGCCCGGTATATTTATCGGAACTTAGCCGAAAAAATCAAGGCGCAGAATTGCCGTGTCTGTCGGGTGAGCGTCTGGGAAACGCAGAAGAACCGGGCAACGTATTATGAGTGAGAGAACTCCGTCCGGAAAACGTCAGGCAGTAGTGTTATTGTCCGGCGGACTGGACTCTGCGACGGTTTTAGCGGTTGCGCAGGAGCAGGGTTTTACGACAACCTGCCTGTCCTTCGATTACGGGCAGCGGCATCGCCGCGAGTTGGCGGCGGCCCGTTGCATCGCCGCCGCGGCCGGCAGCCGCTGGCATTGCCTAAAAATGCCGCTGCCCTGGAAAGGGTCTGCGCTGCTCGACCGTTCGCGCCGTATTCCGAAAAATCGCGTTATTACGGAAGAAATTCCGGCGACATATGTGCCGGCCCGGAACATTATTTTTTTAAGCTTTGCCGTGTCTCTGGCCGAGGCAATCGGCGCGCAGGCGGTATTTATCGGCGCCAATCAGATTGATTATTCCGGTTATCCGGATTGCCGCGCCGCGTTTTTGCGCGCGTTCGGACGCGCCGCCGCCGCCGGCACGAAATGCGGCGCGCAGGGCCGGGCCGTGGCCATTCGCGCGCCGCTGCTGCGAAAAAATAAGGCGCAGATTGTCCGTTTGGCCGCGCGGCTGGGCGTGCCGTTTGCGTTGACCTGGTCCTGTTATGAAGGCGGCCGGCGGCCCTGCGGCGTGTGCGATAGCTGCGCGCTGCGCCGGCAGGGATTCAGTGCTGCCGGTATTCAGGATCCGGCCTTGTGACCCGCGCGGTGATTTCCGAGGTTTTTTTTAGTGTGCAGGGCGAAGGCCCGTACGTCGGCACGCCGCATATTTTTGTGCGGTTTTCCGGCTGCAATATACGCTGCCGGTATTGTGACACCTCCGCGCCGCCATTGGAAACCGTGAGCCCGGCGGCGCTCTGCCGCCGCGTGCGGCTGCTGCAAAAAAAATATCGTGCGCGTTTTCTCAGCCTTACCGGCGGCGAACCGCTGCTTGCGGCGGATTTTTTAGCGGAATTTTTGCCGCGCCTGCGCCGACTGCCGCTGTCCGTCTATCTGGAAACCAACGGCATTTTGATTGACAATTTTAAAAAAATAAAGGAATATGTTCATGTTGTGGCTATGGATATCAAGCTGCCGTCCGTGACGGCGGCCGGTGCGTTTTGGGATGAACATCGGCGTTTTTTGCGGCTGTGCGCCGGCAAAAGCGTCACGATTAAAATGGTCGTCGGCCGCCGGACGCCGCTGTCCGAATTGCGGCGGGCGGCGCGCCTCATTTCGGATATACTGCCGCAGGCAATCGTGGTTTTGCAGCCGGTGCACGCGCAGTTGTCGCCGCCGCTGCTGCAGCGGTGTCTGCAGTGGCAAACCGCGCTCGGCAAATACCTTGAGGATGTCCGGGTGGTGCCGCAAGTGCATAAGTTAATGGGGGTAATGTGATGAATCATCAGCGCAGTCATACGCGAAAATCCGGTTATGAAAATATCCAACGGCATATCCGCACGCTGGATTTGCCGAAAATCGAGTTGTGGGAAAATATGTACGCGGACAAAGATTATTGGGTGGAATTGTCGATTCCGGAATTTACCTGTATTTGTCCGAAAACCGGCTTGCCGGATTTCGCGACGCTGCATTTGAAATACCGGCCGGATAAAGCCTGCGTGGAATTAAAATCGTTCAAATATTACATTAATTCATTTCGGAATGTCGGTATTTTTCATGAGCATGCGGTGAATCGGATTTTAGATGATTTCGTCCGCGCCTGCGCGCCCCGCCAGGCCGTTATCCGCGGTGAGTTTAACGCGCGCGGCGGCATTCAGACAGCGGTAGCCGCGGAGTATACGCGGCCATGAGAGTGATCGCCGCGCGGACGGTGCGGGATGCTGTTGAACGCCTGGTGCTGGAGGCGAATACGCGCCTGCGGCCGGATGTGCGCGCGGCATTGCAAACCGCTGCGGCGCGGGAGAAAAAGAAAATTGGCCGCGCGATGCTGCACGCCGTAGCCGAAAACGCCCGCGTTGCCGCGCGGGAACGCTTGGCGATATGTCAGGATACCGGCTTGCCGGTGGTTTTTGCCGAGATAGGGCACCGGGTGGCCGTCGCTGAACCTTTAGTGGAATTGATTAAGCGGGCGGCCGCCGCAGCTTACCGGCGGTATTTTTTTCGCGCCTCGATTCAACCGGATCCTTTGCGCCGGGAGAAAAAAATGTCTTACTTTCCCGGCGTGGTACATATCGATATCGTGCGGGGAGAACGTCTGCGGCTGTGGCTGCTTCCCAAGGGTTTCGGCTGCGAGAATAAATCGCAGCTGCGGATGTTCAATCCAACTGCGCCGTTGGCCGAGGTGGAAAATTTTATTGTGGAGAGCGTGCGCAGCGCCGGTGCCAGTGCCTGTCCGCCGTTTGTTGTCGGCGTCGGCATCGGCGGAACCCAGGACTGCGCGGCCCTGCTGGCGAAGAAAAGTTTATTGCGGCGTCTGAATGTCCGGAACCGGGATCAATGGCTTGCCGGCCTGGAAGAGCGTTTGCTGCGCCGCATCAACGCGCTGGGGGTGGGGCCGTTTGGCTTCGGTGGCAGTACGACCGCCCTGGGAGTCGCGGTGCTCGAGCAGCCGACGCATATCGCCGGCCTGCCGGTAGCGGTCAATATCAGCTGCCACGCGCTCCGCAGCGCGCAGGCAATAATTTAAAAAAAGGGAACAGCGTGGCGGAATACATAACCATCACCACACCGGTTAGCCGGACGATGCTGCAACCATTGGCCTGCGGCCAGCAGGTGCGGCTGAATGGTATTTTGTACACGGCGCGCGACCAGGCGCACCGGCGCATGGCGCAGTTGCTTGCCGGCAAAAAAAAACTGCCGTTTTCTCTGGAAAATCAGATTATTTATTATTGCGGCCCAAACCCGGCGCCTGCCGGCCGGGCGGTCGGCGCCTGCGGGCCGACGACATCCGGACGCATGGACGCCTTTACGCCGGCGCTGCTGTCCGCCGGCATGGCGGCAATGGTCGGTAAAGGAGAGCGTTCCGCGGCGGTTATTGCCGCGATCCGGCGGCACCGGGCGGTGTATTTTGCCACGTATTCCGGCTGCGGCGCGTTGCTGTCGCAGCATGTGCAGGCGGTGCGGCTGGTGTGTTTTGGCGATTTGGGCACCGAGGCAGTGTATGCTTTTGCGGTGCGTGATTTTCCGCTGATTGTGGCGGTTGACGCGCGGGGAGGGAATATCTATGAGCAGGCTGGGCAGGCGTAAGCCGGATGCGTTGCGGAAGGTAACGGTGACCAGAAAGGCGATGCCGTACGCGGAGGGTTCCTGTTTAATTGAAGTCGGCACTACGCGGGTTCTGTGCGCGGCTTCGGTGGAAGAAAAAGTGCCGCCGTTTTTGCGTGATAAAGGCAGCGGCTGGGTAACGGCGGAGTACGGCATGCTGCCGCGTTCCTGCCAGACGCGCACGGCGCGTGAATCAACGGTTGGCAAAGTCAGCGGCCGCACGCAGGAGATTCAGCGTTTGATCGGGCGCTGTCTGCGGACGGTGGTTGACCTGCCGGCGCTGGGCGAGCGGACGGTCTGGTTGGATTGCGATGTGCTGCAGGCCGATGGCGGAACCCGCACGGCCAGTATTACCGGTGGTTTTATTGCTTTGGCGGAAGCGCTGCAGTCTTTATGCGACGCGGGCAAGATTGCAGCGCTGCCGTTGCGGCATTGTGTGGCCGCGATTAGCGTGGGCATTATCGACGGCGGGCCGATGTTGGATTTATGCTACGAAGAGGACAGCCGAGCGGAAGTCGATATGAATATCGTTATGACTTCCGCCGGCGAATTTATTGAAATACAGGGAACGTCCGAGCGGACTCCCTTTTCCGAACGGCAGCTGTCCCAGCTGCTGCGCTTGGCGCGCAGCGGGATCGGGCAACTGATCGAGGTGCAGCGGCGGGCGCTTAAAGATATCCGCTTGCCGCGCTGATAAGAGAAGGACGGATATGGAAATAGTCGTCGCCACCCGCAATGCGCATAAGCTTGCTGAAATCCAGGCGCTGCTCGGCGATGCCGGAATTACCGCGGTTTCGCTGGCCGCTTTCCCGGACGCCCCGCCGGTTGTCGAAGACGGGGCGACTTTTGCCGAAAATGCCGCAAAGAAAGCGTTACTGATTGCCCGCTCTACCGGACGATTAACCGTGGCGGATGATTCCGGGCTGGAAGTGCCGGCCATCGGCGGCGCGCCGGGTGTTCTTTCCGCCCGCTATGCCGGAGCGCGCGTGACTGATGCGGAAAATAATGCCAAGTTATTACAGGTCTTGGCCGCGGTGCCGAAATCGCGGCGGCGCGCGCGTTTTGTCTGCTGCGTGGCGATTGCCGCTGCCGACGGTTTGCTCGTGACGCTCAACGGCACCTGTGCCGGAAGAATAGCATTTTCTCCGCAGGGGGAGCAGGGGTTCGGCTATGACCCGCTTTTTTATCTGCCGCGGTACGCTAAAACGTTCGCCGAACTGCCCGCGGCGATTAAGAATAAAATCAGCCACCGCGGCCGGGCGTTTGCTAAAGCAAATGTGTGGCTGCGGCGGTATTTGCGCCGGGGCGCGGTTCCGCCGCCCGCGGGAAAGGATGCGTATGAGCGGTAATCTGCCGGGCCGGCTTCCGGATGCGGTGATTTATCGCCGTTTATTTTTATTTGTCCGTCCGCACCTGCGTCGGTTAGTCTTCGCGATCGGGATGATGCTGTTTTCCGCGGCGTTCGACAGCGCTTCGCTGACCGCCGTGGTTCCGTTGGGCGATAAAGTATTGAGCCAGAAACAAATCGTTATAAACCGTCCGTTGCCGCCGCTTCTGGCGTCTTTGGTCGCGCGGATTAACGCCATGCCCGCCTTGCGGCTTCTGAATATTCTGGTTGCGGTGCTGGTCGTCATGTTTATTGCGAAAGGATTATTGGAATTTCAGCGTAATTACCTGGTTGTTGATTTGAGCCAGCGTGTGGTGCGTGATATGCGCAATGCGCTGTACGAAAAAATTCAGGGATTATCGTTGGATTATTTTTCCGAATCGGTCAGCGGACATTTGGTGTCTCGCGTGACCTATGATGTGGAAGTGTTGCGCGGCGCCCTTTCGCATAATTTAACGAATGTATTTTACCAGATCGGGCAGGTGCTCTGTTTGGCGGCCATCGCGTTGTTTATCAATTGGCGCTGGGCGCTGATCAGCCTGTTGCTGGTGCCGGTGGTCGCGTTGCCCATTCACCGCATCGGCAAGATTATTAAAAAAATAAGCGGGATGGGGCAGCAGAAAATGGGCGAGTTGAACCGCAAGCTGATTGAAACGATTAGCGGAGTGCGGATTGTCAAGGCGTTTTCCATGGAGGCGCAGGAAGTCGCGCGATTTACGCAGGAGAATTTTTCGTTTTATAAAATTATGGTGCGGGTACAAAAGCGTTTACTGCTCTTAGGGCCGTTTGTCGAGTTGATCGGCGCTTGCGGCGCGGCGTTTGTGCTTTATTACGGCGGTAAGGAAGTTATTGCCGAACGCATCTCTTTGGGAGTGTTTATTCTTTTTCTCGGGTCGCTGATATCGTTGGTCAAACCCTGCCGGCGGTTGAGCGAAATCCACGGCACCAACCAGCAGGCGCTGGCGGCAGCGCAGCGTATTTTCGATGTGCTCGATTGGCCGGTTACCGTGCGGGAACAGTCGCAGGCCGTAACATTGGCGCCGTTGGCGCGAAGTATTGAGTTTAAACGCGTGCATTTCCGGTATCAGGAAACCGAGGTGTTGCAGGGAATCAATCTTCAGGTAAAAAAAGGACAGGTTGTCGCATTGGTCGGTTCTAGCGGCGCCGGTAAAACCACGCTCGTCAATCTGCTGCCCCGTTTTTACGACCCGAACGAAGGGCAGGTTTTCTTTGACGGTACGGATATTCGCACCGCGACGTTGTCATCACTGCGCCGGCAGATCGGAATTGTCACACAGGATTTATTCCTATTTCATGACACCGTACGTAACAATATCGCCTACGGTTGGCCGGACGCGCCGGAGCAGGCAGTCATTCAGGCCGCGACGATTGCGCGGGCCGATGAATTTATCCGCGCACTGCCGCAAGGGTATCAGACGATGATCGGGGATATGGGCATGAAGCTTTCCGGCGGCCAGAAGCAGCGTTTGGCCATCGCGCGGGCCATTTTGCATAATCCGCCGGTTTTGATTCTGGATGAAGCGACGTCACAATTGGACGCCGAGTCAGCCAAGCTGGTGCAGGAAGCGCTGGATCGTATTTTCATCGATCGCACGGTGTTTGTCATCGCGCACCGGTTGACCACCGTCAAAAAAGCCGATCGGATTCTCGTGTTGGAGCGCGGCCGGATTGTCGAGGAAGGAACGCATGAAGCCTTGTTGAAAGAGAATGGTCTGTATAATAAATTATATTGTATGGAATTTCTTCCGGACGCGTTGTAACGGCAAGGCGTGATTAAACGAGTCTGATTAAGCACGCAATAAAAAAAGTCTTGTAAAAATAAAATGGTATGGTATCATATTTAAAAAATTATTTTTTTTAGTTTGGGTTGGTTGGTCCGGGATTGAAACAAAGGAGGAAACACTTGACGGTTACGATTAAGCAGTTACTGGAAGCGGGAGTTCATTTTGGCCATCAGACGCGGCGGTGGAATCCTAAAATGGCGCTGTATATTTTCGGGCAGCGTAATGGAATTTATATTTTAAACTTGGAAAAAACCGAAAAAGAGTTGCAGCGGGCGGCTGATTTTGTGAATAAAACGGCGGCGCGCGGCGGGTATGTGCTCTTTGTCGGCACAAAAAAGCAGGCGCAGCAGATTGTGGTGGAAGAATCGCAGCGCTGCGGCATGTTTTATGTCGACCAGCGGTGGCTCGGCGGTACGCTGACGAATTTTGAAACCATTCGTAAGAGCGTGCGGCGTTTGGAAAAGCTGGAGCGGATGCGTGATGACGGCACATTTGAAAAATTAAAAAAGAAAGAAGTTGCCGTTTTAAATAAAGAAATGGGAAAATTGCTTAAAAATTTAAGCGGTATCCGCAGTATGGATAAGCTGCCGAGCGCCGTATTTGTTATCGATGTGAAGAAAGAGGAAACCGCGGTGCGTGAGGCGTGCCGTTTGGGGATCCCGGTGGTCGCGCTGGTCGACACAAATTCCGATCCGGACCTGGTAGATTACGTGATCCCGGGCAACGATGACGCGATTAAATCGATTCGTTTGGTTGCCGCGACAATTGCCGATGCCGCGTTGGCCGGCCGTCAACTCTATGAAGATGCCTGCCCGGCGGCCTTGTCCGCCGCCGACGCTGCGGCACTCGCGGAAAAAGCTCTGACGGCGGAAGAAACGGAAGAATTTCTGGAAGCCAAACGCCGCGCCGCGCGGAAAGGTAAAAAAACCAAGCCGGTTGCTGCCGGAACGAAAGAAAATTAAGCGAGTACGTCTAAAAAAACGGAAGGGTTGTTATGGCGATTACCATGGACCAAATTAAGCAATTGCGTGAAAAAACAAACGCCGGATTTATGGATTGCAAAGACGCGTTGACGCAAAGCAACGGCGATATGGAAAAAGCGATTGAGGAATTGCGTAAAAAGGGTCTGGCCACGGCGTCGCGCCGCGCCGGAAAATCAACCAAAGAAGGTCTGGTGGAATCCTATATTCACCTGGGCGGAAAAATCGGCGTTATGTTGGAAGTCAATTGCGAAACCGACTTTGTGGCCCGTAATGAAAAATTTAAGGAATTCGTGCGGGATATCGCCATGCATATCGCGGCGTCCAATCCGCACTATTTAAACAGCCTGCAGGTTCCGGC
>JAMWCB010000060.1 GCA_023819605.1 Candidatus Omnitrophota bacterium | reverse complement strand
GTACCGACCGGGTTTATATCGGCGATTAATTTAGGCAGCCAAGCGTGGCTGCCCACTCTGTTCTTCCCGTCACCTGACTAAATGCTGAAATATTCACACTAATATATAATAATACAAAGAGTTACGTAATTTTAAAAAAGCATTCAAGCTCCTGTATTAAACTTTCTAAATAAATTAAAATTTATGAGCCTATTCGATTGCGAACTTAGGTAGCGAATGATATACTTTATTGTATTTTTTGTATTGTATATATAGGCGGTTAAAGTTTGGGGAATGATGCGTAGTCTTTTGTTCAGTAACCGATTGTTTTCGCGGTGGTTACTAAAATTTATCAGCGTGGTCATGTTGCCGGTTCAGATTTCGGTTGTCGGCGCGGCGGATGTTCTGCCTCCAGCCGCGGCGCCATCCATGCTCGCGCCGTCGGTGCGCTTGTCGGATTCTGATTTTTTGGCGGCTATGCGGGTAGCTATTGATCCGGCGGCGCGCTATGGCAGTGCGGGAAATACCGAGCGCACGTTTGCCGCGTTGGACGAGCTATTTGATAATTTTATTACGGCGGACATTGACCGTTTATTGCGGATGCGGTCGCGTGCGGGTCAGCCGGTACGCATTCTATTTGTCGGCGGCGGAAAGTTTCAGGAACGGCAATTATATGAGCATTATGAAACTGCTTTTGAACTTGGTCAAATGACGATGACGTCATACGCGCGCGAGATTATGGTGCCAAAGTCACTGCGGGATAAGATTACCGTCAGGCAGGGAGATCTATCCGATTTACATAAATTTTTTTCATCCGGAACCTTTGACATCGTAATCGTTGGCGACGTGGTGATGCCGTATGTTGCGGATAAGCTCCAAGCTTTGCATACGTTCCAAGCGCTTCTTACGCAGGGTGGCACTGCGTTTGTTTCAGATGTCGGGCTGATGGAGATTGCGCGGCCGCATGGCGTGTATCTGCCGGTCTTGAAACATAAAAAAAATTACGCTCCAGAAGTGTTTGCTAAATTATACCAGGTGAGTTTCGGCAAAGACAATTTTTTGCCGAACTACCGGCTTTTACGGGCAGTTCCTTTTTTTTACGGCCAATCAAGGGCTCCCAAATACCGCTCGGAATACGAATTTTCCTATACGTGGGAATTGTTTAATATCGCGCGGGTGACGCAAAAAATAGCGCGTGATTTTTTTAGACGTCTGTTGCTCCGTGTGAGGGTACCTCGTAATCGGTATATTCGCCGGGTCGATCCGTCGCGCCGAGACTTTATGATTGCCGCGGGCACGTTTATCGGGGCAGCGTATGGCGCGGCTCGGCTTGGCGTGAATATTTTTGGCAAAGCAGATTTGTCAAGACCACATGCTCCCGATGCGAGACCTCAGACACCGCAACCCGTGCCTGAAATGCCGGCCGATGCCGCGAATGCGGTTCGCGAGAATTTTCCAACAGCAGACAACGATGGAGTTAATGCGACCGGCGTTTCCGTAGCTGTGGCAAGTATTTCTGGTGTTGGTCGCAGCGGCGTCGTTGATAAGGAAAATGAGCCGATTATTAGGCCGGTTGAACCGGCAACTGAAACCACGGCGCCGGGGCAGCGTGGACAGTCGGCAACGTCTGGACAATCAGAGCAACGAGCCAGTTATCAGGCGCCGCTCGCGCCGCGGGATACTTATATGTTTTCGCCTGCGGCGTATGTGCTGAGCGCGATTTAAATCAATGACGAGGTATTAACAGATAGGCAACGGAGGAATTCTGTAATGCAGGCAACGGCTAAAAAATTTATTGGCGTACTGTTGGCACAGGCGTTGTTTTTAAGCATGATGATGCCCGGCTCTGCGGCTGCGGCTACGCAAGCACGCGGCACGCGGCAGATGCTGGCGCCGGCAATGTCGTTACAGGTTGCGGCTTTTCAGCATGAATATCATTCCATTGTTTCAATTTCCCGCCAGACAATTTCGGCAGCATCGGAGTTGGATAAAAACTCGCCGGCTATTGAAAAATTTGCCGCGGCAGTGATTGCGTTTGAACAGCATGTGATAAAAACTATCGGAAAAAAAGCTTCAGCCATATTTTGGCAAAAAGTAATCGATATTCTTCAATCTGTTGATTTTGAAAGCGTTGCCCAGATGGTTCCACTATCGCAAATCGAATTGCGGAAAACATTGCGTGATCTGTTAATTGAGTTGAGCAATGCCTATGTGGCGACGAAAAACAATCTACAGGCGTTTAAATATATGAATCTCTTGTGGTCGTTGCCGGATGCGAATTTGTCTTATATGTGGGGTAGGTATTTGGCAGAATTGAGTGCAAATCTCGGCAAGCATGACGATGCGGCGGCGTTTATCGATAGCGCCTATAAATTAGTCAGGAATGAACCGGCGGAAAATCGTGAAGCGGCTCATTACAGCGTGATGGCAACTCATGCGACGGTTCAGATGTTGTGGACCGACTATCTCTGGAGTGGGTTCAATCCTGAAAATGAAAATGTTGTGGAAAAAAAGGCCTATTTGACCAATATGAGAACGGCATTTCAGGAATTAGTTAGTTTGTATTCAAAGCTGCAGAAAAGCGAGGAGGACAAGCTGTTTTCCTGGATAGCTACGGCGTATCAGTATCAACGCTTGGCGCATATTGCTCTCATGGAGAATGATTTTCGCGACGTTTTCGTGTATTTGAAAGCCGGCGCGGATGCCCTGAATAATTTTCAGGATGTGGAAGGCTATGCAAGTCTCTATTTGGAGCAGCGGGCGCGAATTTATCTGCAGTTGATAGAGACTACCTCGATGGCATTGCGGATACTTTTTACGGCCGAAGTGCAACAGGATGATCTGATGGAGTCACTTGGGTATGAACCGAAACTCTGTGAGCAAATCCGGAGTCATTTTGACCAGTATGCACAACAGGCACAGGCAGCTGGCGAAGAAGAAAATCCCCAATTAGCGCAAATGTTGCAACGTGATGTTGTTGCGTATTCGGCTATGTCCGAATTCGCTGCAGGAGTTGTTGAAAAAATACTATCAGATAATGATTTGAGAAAGGTACAACAGCGGGTCAAATGGCAGGCATTTAAGGCATGGCGCGCGGCATCGCTTCAGGATTTTACAACCGCGTTAAGTGAATTGAAAACGTACTTTACGATTGCTCAAAAAGTAAAGAGACATGATCCGGTGTCAGAAGAATTGTTCGTAAAGCATCTGTTAACGCAAATAGCTGCGATTGATCCTTCATCGACACGTAGTTTATTGGTTGCTTTATTTAAAATCAGCGATATAAAAGTCAAGGTAGCAAGTTATATCGTTGCATATTTAGACCATTATGCGGATATGGATTTGGTTTCGATTCTCAATGATATTTTTGAAAAAGAGTTGGCGCAGGATAAAAAACTTCGGGAAATATTCAGCAGGGTTCTGGAACTTGGAACCGCATCGCCCGCAGTACAACAGGCTGCGCAGGTCGCATCGGCAGAAATTGCCGAGATAGCTCTACCGTTATTAGCGAAAGTGGCGCGTTCGTATGAGGCGCTGAGTAATGCACGGTCGAATACGAGGGGAAAACAGGGAAAAGGAAAAAAGAACCAAAGTAACGGCGATGCGGCGATTAAAAAATGGCAAACGGATATTACCGCATTAGCGCAGGCCTTGGCAATGCAGGGCGCAGAAAGTCCGCTGGGTAGCGAAAGTGCAGCGTATTTTGTCGAATGGATCGGACAGAATAATCTCTCGACAAAGAGGATTATCGCCTGCGCGCAGGCCCTGGCGGTTGTGCCGTGCCCGGCGACGCTGGATATTATGCAGAATTTTAGAGAAAAATGCAGTGACCAACAGTTTCTTACGATTATAGAAAACACGCAGCGTTTGGTTGCGCCGCAGGTATATTTTGATGGATTTCTATCCGATATTGAAGGTGTGGAAGTAACCCCGGATAACTGGCAATCAGCAGAGAATGAGGCGAAGCAGTTGAAAGTACAAATGGATTTAATTAAATCAAAACATGCCAGCGCGAAGCAGGCGGTAGAATCTGCGCAGCGCGGAGCCGGGGTAAACTCTAAAGCGTTGCCGGTTTTGCCGGATATCCAGGAGTTGGTAGATTCAGGTCAAGCCGCATTGACTGCGCTTCAGGGGAAAATCACTGCCGCAACGACAGAAGCGGAAAAAAATGAAGTGCTCAGTTGCTATGATACGATTTTGTCAGCTACGACGGGTGATCCCGCGACGTATGCTCAAGGGCAAAGGCATGTGGTCGAATTAAGACAAAGCTTTGACAGCATTGCGGTTCCGGAATCTCTTCACGATGATCGGGATATTCGTGAGAAGCGGGATGAATGCATGAGCGCGCTGCACCAGTATGAGTCTGCCGTTGCGGAGAAATTGCGCGAAGAATTGGCGCTTGTTGAGCGTGGGGTCAGCGGGATTGCCGTGCAACTTCGCGAAATTGCTGTTCATTCAGTGGGAGAACTGGATTTGTCTGATATTAATGCACTGGTCAGCGCACAACAGGTTGCCCTGAATGAATTGGCTGCTGAATATGCAGCGGTTATTGCGCAGAATCCGGATCTTGTCACTGCAATGGACCGGACGCTCACGCAGATATTAGCTGCCATAGTATTGGCGGAGAAGACGGTAGGTGATATTGCACAGGCTGTTGAAGGCACAGACTCAGTACAGGATATCAGCATAAAAGTGAACGAACTGGAGTCTTCTTTTGAAGCGGCATGGACGGAAATGATTGCGCCGCTCGCGGATTATAAACAGGCTCTTATGGTGCTTGATCGGGCGAAGGAATTGCTGCAGGCGGCATTCGCCGATGCTGCTGATGCACTGAGACAGCTGGACGAGGCGGAACATGCGGCTTTAGCAGTGGGTACGCTCAGCGCAATTGGGACTAAGATTGATGATGGATTTGCGAATTTGGTGAGTGCTGATGTATTGTCTTTGGCTGCGGTTTTAAAAGGTTTTGAGGAGAATTTTTCTGGAATCGATACGGCAAATGCGTGGAATAAACTCGCTGCTCTTCTCTGTCTAAAATTAAATCATCTTGAGAAATCGATGCCTACCTCGGCATCGGGTAAAGATTTCCCGGATGCCGAGAAGTGCTATCAGGAAAATACTGCGCTGTTGCAGGCCATCGTAGATCAATGCCCCACTTCTCTGTTGTCTGATGAGGCAGTAAAAAAAGCAGTACGTGTATTTAAAGATGGTTTGGATAAATTGAATAATCTACTTGAAAATACTAAAAATCAGGTTCAGGTTGATAGACTGGGGAAGATATTGAAAAAGCTTTTAGCAAAGGTGCAAGAAAAAATTAAGCACTTTAATCAGGTGCAGCCTGGTGATTCGTTCGATTCCGCTGCAGAGCAGGCGGCAATCGAAAATTTTGCGCAGCAGCTTGATGGTATAGCGAACGAACTATTGATGTATTTAGAGAAGCACATTGTTACTATTATGGTAGGGCCATTGCGGGCATTAATTACGCAGGCTACGCACAGAATTGCCGAAATTGCCGAGCAGCAATATGAAGCCGAGTCGCAACGCCTGGAAGAAGAAATTAAGTTTTTAGTAAAGGCGTTGGAAAGTGCTGGCGAAGAGAGTGCGAGTAACTTGAAAGCATTATTGGAAATAGTAAGTGCTCATTTGGATTTGGGATCCGCTCTTTCTGGCCAGGAGTCTCCCAGTCCTTTGCAGAGCGCATATGACGCTGCTCGTCGCGCAGTGCGCGCCAATGCATTAGTTAACAAACTAAACGCATTGAATACGCGGGTTCAGGAAAGCCGCGCTGGTTTGGCGACAGCCGGCGTAGATTCTGTTGTAAACCAGCTTGAGTCTTTGCAGCTCGACGTTAACAAGATAACGACCGGTGAATTTAAAGAGCTCAATGCTGAATGTATCGCGGCCGCTAATTTTGAGCTTGCGGAAGCAATTTCCTCTCAGTTAACCACGCTTAATCAGGTGATACGTGCGGCGTTGCAGTCTGTTGAAATGGTGCGCACTATCGAGGCGCTCAGGGAGGAGATAACGCACGAGGATAGCGCGACAATTTCTATTGAGGAGCTGACGAATATCTATAAAGCGATAGTGCGTTTGCGCGCAGATGATAGCGAGGATGACATCAGTCGCTTGGTCGATGCGGTTGAAGTCGATTGGATGCGCTTAGTAATCCGCAACGCGCTCGCCGTATTACATAGTATCCAGCTCGGGTTGGATCGCGCGCCCAAATCGGCCTTAAGTGATGCACAGAGGCAAATGATAGCGCAGTTTACGGACTTGTTGGCTATTGTGCGTGAAAATGAGGTATTGGCCGCTGCCGGCGCCGAACAATTAAGAGATGTCGATGTCGCGCAGACGACTATTGATTTGCGTGTGATTTACAATGAGCTATTGACGTTTAATCAGTATGTGCAGTCAGGTAAAAATTTGACCGCGGAGCAGAAAGTTCGGGTGGAGGAGTTGCAGAAGAGAACTAATGCTCTGTTGCAGGGGCAGGAAAGGGCACAGTTCGGTAACCTGCCATCCTCGATAGGGACGCTCATACAGAATTTTTCAATTGTATATAAATTCCAGCAGGATAAGCAGTCTTTTAGCAGTCAGGCGCATGCCCTGATAGCAGTCTTACATAGTGCGCCGAGCCGGGCAGTCAGCGCGGACGCGCTTGCAACTGTGGTGGGCAGGGTGCGGGATCAATGGGATGCGCTCAATGCACAATTTCGCAACGTTGCGATAAGTAATGATCAGGATGTTTTGAATGTTAGCCGATTGGTTGAGCAGGCGTTTGATAAAGCGGATGCTGCCGGTAACACTTTGAGCCAGGCAGAGCATTGCCTTTCCGTGCTAAAAACTTATATTAACACGCTCCAGGAAATGTTTGTTGCGGTTAATTCAGGCAACTATGCCAATATTCAGCTGGAAAGTCATGCCAGTCCGGTTGCGGCGATTAAAGCGTATATAGAAAAAGCACGTCAGGCTGCCAGCTCAGCGAAATCAGATTATTCTCGCGTGAATGCAATTGGGCAAGCTGCTTCGGCTATTCTCAGCGAGATTGTAGAAATTGAGCCGCTGCTTGCCGGCGCGGAATTTAAATGGGAAGCAGATAAAACGTTAGCAGAATTGAAAAAGATATCTCAGGGCGGCGACAGGGACATACTCGAGCGGCAAAAGAGCCTGCACGCGCTTAGGCAGGGGATCACCGCCGTGAGAAGCCGTTTAGATCCAAATAAAAATAATATGTTTATAAATTTGCAGATGACAGGTCTTGAGATTACGTTTGCAAAGATGGAACAACAATTAGCACACGCATTAAAGCAGAAGCGTGAAAATTTTTTAAGAGACTATCGCCAATCGCAGCAGCGTATTTCGCAGCAGCTCGATACTTTGTTGCAGAGTGGCGATAGCCGCGTGCAGTTGTTAGCGCAGTATTATGAGTTAGGGAAATTTTTGAAGCAGGAACTGTATCACGAGCTTGATGCTGATCTGGATTCGAATAGTTCGGAATGGCCGGAATATGATGAGGCGTTTACAGAATCGGAACTCATTCATGAACGTTGGGAAAACGAGGGGCAACAGTCTTTCCGTGGTGGTCGCCTCCTGGTGCGGGTAGATAATCCGGATACGCAGGTGAAGACGTTTGTGGTATCTCTGGGCCCGAATTATAATGACTCAGAGCCGATTCCGCTGCGCACCGATGCTGAATTGATAAGATTATTCAGCGAGGGAGAGGAATTTGATATTGATCTACGGCCGGTAAGAGCAGCTAATTCTTCCGCTGCGCAAGTTTTAGATCGTGAGCTTGATGCATTGTTCGATGACATTGATAATGGGGAAATACCAATGGGTAGTTTAATCGACAATGCGTTCGGGGATAGGAAGAATGTTGAAATGTTCGAACAAGCTATTTAGCCCCGGTCGAAAAATATATTTTTCCCGGTAGCGGATATGGGGATCCCCATGGCGATTTTCACCGGCACCTCGCCGAATAGGTTTAAATCCAGGGCGGTTTTGCCGATCGAGTACATAATGCGATTATCGACATGGTGTGCGGCGGCAATGTTTACTGCCGAACCAATGGCAATGCCCATGTCCAGCGGATTATACGCACACAGCGCGCCGGCTGTGCCGCAGCTCTGGCAATCCGCATAGCCACACATGCCGCAGACCGTCAGTCCGAGCGAGCCGGTTTTGGTTCCGATAATCACGATCAATGCCGCGCGTTCGGCGTTGTCGGCGTCGCGGCGGAATCCGGGTTTGTCGCGCGTGCGGGCTATTTCCCGCATGCGCGACAGCAGCCGTTGGCGGTCAGGCCCCGGGCTGAGCACTAGCGTACAGATATTGTCAACACCTTTGGCTTTCGGCGCCGTGCGTGCGGCCACGCACATTAATCCCGCGACATGCTCTAATGCTTGCGCTTCGAAATGCGTTGAGTCCATGGGCAGTTTCTCCTTCTTAAAAACCTTGGCCGATAACGTATGTATAGCAAGGTTTGGCGCGCCTGTCAATGATTGACACCTGCCGTTACCCATGATACGATGAGGAAAAATACTGATAAAGGATGATGCATGGAAAAAGATATCGCCAAACAATTGGAACTGATTCGCCGCGGTACGGTGGAAATTATATCCGAAGAAGCGCTGCAGAAAAAACTTGAGAAATCCCTGCAATCGGGAAAGCAATTGATCATTAAGGCTGGTTTTGATCCCAGCGCACCGGATATTCATCTCGGACATACGGTTTTGCTGCGCAAATTGCGGCATTTCCAGCAATTGGGTCATACGGTGTGTTTTTTGATCGGCGATTTTACCGGGATGATCGGCGACCCGACGGGCAAATCGGAAATCCGCAAGCAGCTGACGCGGGAGCAGGTCGCGGAAAACGCGAAAACGTATCAGCACCAAGTGGGCAAAATCCTGGATTTGGACAAAACCCGCATTGTTTTTAACAGCCATTGGTTTGAAAAATTCAGCCCGTATGATTTTCTTGGTTTGAGCGCGCGTTTGACCGTGGCGCAGATGCTCGCGCGGGAGGATTTTAAGCAGCGTTATACGCAGGGAAAGGACATCAGTATTTTGGAATTTCTCTACCCGTTGCTGCAGGGTTACGATTCCGTGCATCTGCAGGCGGATGTGGAATTAGGCGGAACGGATCAAAAATTTAATTTGTTGGTCGGCCGGCAGTTACAGCGTGATTTTAATCAGGAGCAGCAGGTGGTGCTGATGATGCCGTTGCTGGAAGGCTTAGACGGCGTCAATAAAATGAGCAAAAGTTTAAATAATTACGTCGGGATCAACGAGCCGCCGGACGATATGTTCGGGAAATTAATGTCGATCAGCGATGAACTGATGTTCCGGTATTACGAACTGCTGACCGATGTTCCGCTCTCGGAGCTGGCGGAAAAACGGCGCCGCATGCAGTCCGGGGAGTTGCATCCGAAAGCCTGCAAAGAGGAGTTAGCCGGCATGATTACCGCGTTTTATCACGGCAGCGCGGCCGCCGACGCGGCGCGGCAGACGTTTGCCAGCCGATTCAGCGGCGCGGAAACCGACTGGGATCGCGCGGAAAATTTTGTCGAGCGGCCGGTGCGGTTTTCCGAAGGCAACGGCGGCAAACTCTGGATATGCCGGCTGCTGGTTATGGCCGGAGCCTGCGCGAGCAATTCCGACGCGCGGCGCCTGATCCAGCAGAACGCGGTGATGCTCAACCGCCAGGCGCTTGGCGACGTCAATCTCGAATTAGCCGCGCCGCCGCCGGGACAGCCGTACCTGCTGCGGGTCGGCAAAAAACAATTCCTGCGCGTTCGTGCGGATGAACAGTAGCGAACTTCATCTCAACCAGCCGGTGCAGTATCTCAAAGGCGTAGGGCCGCAGAAAGCGCAATCGTTGCAGCGCCTGCATATTGCAACGGTTAAAGACCTGCTCTATTATTTCCCCCGCCGTTATGAAGACCGCAGTCATTTCGAGCCCATCGGCAGAGTGCGCGAAGGCGATGTGCGCTCGGTCAAAGGGCGGGTATTGACCCTGGGCACTCGCTATATCCCCGGCAACCGTTCGATTTTTCAGCTCGCGGTCGGTGATGAAACCGGTATTATTTATGGGTCTTGGTTTAATCAGCCGTATTTAAAAACTGTGTTTAAAGTCGGCGACGAGGTGATTCTCTACGGCACGGTGGAGCGGTACGGGAAATTGCAGATATCCGCGCCGGAATATGAGATCATTCGGCCAGACGAAGAAGACGCGACGATTCATACCGGCCGCATCGTGCCGATTTACCCGCTGACCGCATCGGTGAGCCAGCGGTATCTGCGCAGTTTAGCGCATCGCGCGGTGTCGGCATACAGCGCGGAAGTCAGCGATTTTCTTCCGGCAGCGATCGTCGAGCGACATCAGCTCATCGGCTTGCGCCAGGCTCTTGAAGCGATTCATTTTCCGCAAGGCCAGGCAGCAGTGGCGCCGGCGCGGCGGCGTTTGATATTCGACGAGTTTTTTTTATTGCAGCTTGCCTTGGCGCTGAAGCGCAGTGAGATTAAAGACACCTGCCCGGGGATTTCTTTTATCGCTGAGGGAAATTTGCGCCGCCGCCTGGCGAAATCGCTGCCGTTTCAATTGACGAAAGCGCAGCAGCAGGCGGTCAGCGAGATCGAGAAGGATATGGCTGCGGAGAAACCGATGAACCGGTTGCTGCAGGGCGACGTCGGCAGCGGCAAGACCGTGGTCAGCGTATGGGCTCTGTCCATTTGTGTGCAGAACGGCTATCAGGCCGTCTTTATGGCGCCTACGGAAATCCTGGCGAGGCAGCATTTCCGAACCGTGGAACACCTGTTGGCACCGTTGGGCGTGCGCACGCGCCTGCTAGTGGGAAGCCTGAAGAAAAAGGAGCGCGACGAGATTTTGGCGCAGGCACAGGCTCATGCCGTGGATGTGTTGATCGGCACCCACGCGCTGATTCAGGATGAAGTGAATCTGGCGAATTTGGGGTTGGTGATCGTCGACGAACAGCATAAATTCGGCGTGATGCAGCGCATGCGCTTGCAGCGCAAGAGCGCGCGCATGCCGGATGTGCTGGTGATGAGCGCCACGCCGATCCCGCGCACGCTGGCGATTACCGTATTCGGCGATTTGGATGTATCGACCTTGCGTGAATTGCCGCCCGGCCGCACGCCGGTGCAGACATTTTGGATCAGCGAAAAGAAACGCCATGACTTATACCGGTTCCTGCGGGATAAAATCAGCGGCAAACAGCAGGTCTATGTTGTGTATCCGGTCGTTGAAAAATCGAAAGTGGCGGATTTGAAAGCCGCGACAAAAATGTATGAGCATTTTCGGGAGGATATTTTTCCTTCCTGCCGGGTTGGGCTTTTGCATGGCCGGATGAAGGATGAGGAAAAGAAGTCGATCATGGAGCAGTTTAAGGCCGGCGAATTGGATATCTTAGTGGCGACGACGGTCATCGAAGTGGGCATCGACGTGCCGAACGCGTCGGTCATGGTCATCGAGCATGCGGAGCGTTTCGGTTTAAGCCAATTGCATCAATTGCGCGGGCGTGTGGGGCGGGGGCAGCAGCAGGCGTTCTGTATTTTAATGTCGGAAGGGAAAAATGAAGAAACCGTTCAACGCCTGAGCGCGATGACGAAAACCACCGACGGTTTCGCTATTGCCGAACAGGATTTAATCATCCGCGGCCCAGGAGAGTTTTTCGGCACCCGCCAGCACGGTATGCCGGAATTGCGCATCGGCAATATTCTGCATGACCAGGAGTTATTGACCTTGGCGCGCCAGGATGCGTTTGACTGGTTTTCCCGGCATGCGGGGCTATCCGCAGCAGAAAAAGAAAATATTCCGCTGCGCCGGGAATTACAGGAGCGTTTTACGGAAAACGGCGAATTGTTGCGGGCGCGGTGAATGAGGGACGATTTGTAAAAAATGACGGGCGAGGGATTAAGACCGATGGACGACGGACGAGAATGGCAAGGGATTTGTAAAATTTGTATTTATGATGTAAAATAATTAGCAAAAGCATTGATTATCTAAAACATAGGGTGCTGTATGAATTGCAATGTTCTGATGTGGTTAGGGGTAGCATTGATATTGCTGTCGGCTGTTTTTGCCGAAGCAGGTGAGTTTCCTGTGGTTGGGCAGAGTTTGTTGGCGCCGAAGATTACGGTCGTCGATGAAGCCATTCCAAGCGCGTTTGCGCAGCTGCCGGGAAAAAAAGCATTTCTTGCCGGTAAAGAAGGTGATGTGCCGGCTTTGCTGTCGCTGGCCGCACGTCTCTCTGATCCGGCAATGCGCTTGGCGCGGCAGATAATTGCGAATTCTTCGAGAACCGGCCTGGAGGGCCAGATTAAAAAAGATAGCGTGCTGTTTGAAAAATTAGCCGAAGCAGTAATGCAGGCAGTTGCGTTAGGGCAGATGACGATGCCGAACAGAATTGACCCCATTCTGGCAGGAGATATTTTTGTGGTGAATCATAAAAATGATGTTTTAATTTATATTGCTACAGGGGAAACAACTCTTGACAAGAAACCAATTTTTATTACGAATATTCAGGAGATTGCCGCTGTATCTACATACGGCCTGACGCGTGCAACGGCAGAGGTCAGTATCGCGGTAGTAAATCAGAGTATCGCGAAGCGATATCGTCTGGTTGATGACGGCGGTGTGCGCCTGCGGCACCGCTTTGAGGCAGGTAGTGCGGCGCGAATCGTCACGAATGGTCAAACAGATGAGCAAGCGATTGTGCGTGTTGCAAAAATTTTAGTTGATGCTGGTTTTCCTCATCCAGAAAATTTGGTGCGGCTGCGGAAGACGCAGCAGGGAGCGCTTATTATTCAGATTGATTTAAGCTTGTTAACCTCCGCGCAGCGGCGTTCAGCAACGGATTTTACGCTTGAGCAGCGGCATATCGAGGATTTATTAGCGGTTCAGCGCGTGGCGCGCATCATAGTTCCTCAGGCATGGGAATATCTGAAAAATAGCTATTCAGCGCGAGTTGTTGTTGCAGGCGTTGCGGTTATTTCTCCGTCGGCGAATATCAACGAAACGATGTCTTTAGCCAGCCAAGCTATATAATATTTTAAATATGGTTTCCGCATTCAATTACTAAGGAGAAGATGGTGTGAAACGGGGTACGGTGTTGTTTGTTGTCGCTTTGATTGTCTATTCCGGTGTCGGTGATTGCCGTAGTGAGGAGTATTTCCGTCCAGGCGGCGACGTTCTTTCCGCAAAACTGCTGTTGAATACGGAGCGGATGCAGGCGGTGTTTCAGCGGCCAGAGAGCGTTCGGCTGCCGGCGCTACTGCCGCAGACATCTGTCGATTACGCTCCTTTGACTTTGGACACCCTGATCGGGCTTGCCTTTCGTTGGGCGCAGCCGGCGGCGGTATTAATGCGCAAGGCGCGCGCACGCGATACCATGACCTTGCGGCAAGAGATCAACCGCGATGTGCGTTTGTTCCAGGCGATGCGCAAGGCCCTTGAGGTTGCCGTTGAGAAAAAAGAGGTAAGGAAAATTTAATTGAACGAACCGATGCAGCGCGGCGACATTTGGGTAATGCCGGATCGAATCTATATTGAAACCGGCGAGAAAGATTTTAATCATCATCGGACATTTATATCGATTTTCTTTCATGAGGTGAGTGAGATACCAACACTTGTCCATGTAACAGCACAGATTGGTCTGTCTGTTTGGCAGGAGGCGACTCGTTATCGCCGGATTGACTCGCCGGCAGCGGTCATTTCTTTAGACCAAGTACGGATGCAATACAATGGAGTG
>JAMWCB010000059.1 GCA_023819605.1 Candidatus Omnitrophota bacterium | reverse complement strand
GAGGGAATCCGTTCGGAAGGTTATCCCTTGGGCACCACGGAAATTGCCGCGGTCGTTACTGACCATGCGGGTAATACGGCGCGTAAAAAATGCACCATCCTTATTTATGATTCCACGCCGCCAGATATAACGTTGACGGCTGCGGCGCCGGAAGGATTCAGCACTGCCAAACATTTGATTATCTCCGGCGTCGCGCAGGATATTTTCCCGGTAGAGGTTGCGATTAACGGGATGGCGGTGGATTGTCCGCACAATAATTTTTCCTTGTCGGTTCCGGTCTCGGGAGACGGGCCGTTTGATTTCACGGTCGCCGCGCGCGATTCCAGCGGCAATGTCGGCACCGCGGTGATTTCATTTTCCCGCGATACGGCCGCGCCGCAGACCACCTGTTTTTTCCCCGATGATAATCGCTGGATCGACCATGATGCGTATATCGTGTTTACGGCTAAAGATGATCGAAGCGGAATTGCGGCGACATATTACCGGATTAACAGCGGCGACTGGAAAATACATGAGCAGGCGCTGCGCCTGACTGAAAATGGAATATGGCGGATCGAGTATTACTCTGTTGATCGCGCCGGCAATGCCGAACCCGTGCGGGAGTTAACCGTAAAAATCAACAAAAACAAAGGGACGTAGATCGACGGTGGGGTGAGCTGGATCGCGACCTGTGCCGAGTGCGTCACTGCGGCGCTGCGTTTCCACCGCCGGAGAACAGGCGGTTTCGTTCCCGCGGCGGGACAAAACCGTAGTGGGCGTTTTGATATTTGTGGTATAATAGGCTGTACTGAAAATGAATAAAGCGCATTATTTTTTCACGGTATTAATTAGCGTCGGTGTGTTGTTGGCCGGCTGCGCAACGTTCGTCAATCCGCTGACTGGCCGGCAGGAATCAGTGCTCTTGGGAACGCCGTATGAGGTGGCGCTGGGTCGGCAGATGCAGGCGGAGATCGCGCGGACCTATCCGCCGGATCCTTCGCCGGAAACTCAGGCGCGGGCGCAGCGGATTCTTCAGCAATTGGCGCCGCACGCGGACCGGCAGGATATTTCTTATGAGTGCACGGTGGTTAAAAATAATACGGTTAACGCGTTTGTCGTGCCGGGCGGTTTTATCTACGTTCATTCCGCGCTTCTGGAACAGGCGAACGACGATGAGTTGTGCGCGGTGATCGCTCATGAAATTGGCCATGTGGTCGCGCGGCACGGTATCAAGAAATTGCAGGCGAATCTCGGTTTTTCGCTGCTGATGAATATTGTGTTGGGCGCCGAGAGCGCGGAAAAAACGCGGCAGATACTCGGCGTGTGTTTTTCCTTGGTTAGCCTGGGATACAGCCGTCAGGATGAGTTTGCCGCCGATGAGTTGGCGATAAAATATACGCGGGCTGCCGGATATAATCCGGAAGGGTTGGCGAGTTTTTTTGAAAAATTACGTTTGAAATATGGCGATGTGTCGTCGTTTGAGGCATGGGCCAGCGACCATCCGCCCTTGAAACAGCGTATCGAACGGATCCGGCAGCTGTCGGCGCGCGGGTGAGTTCCACAGTGCGCAACGCTTGTTGGACAGCCGAATATATCAAAGAGGAGCGGGTGCGACTATGGGATGGCCGGATGAAAAACGACAGTATTTGCGCATCGGCGGTTTTTTGGACGGGCAGTGCGAACGGCCGAACGGGATGGGCAGTTATATCATGCTCATGGATTTTACGCGCCAGGGCGTGCGGGCTTGCCTGAATAACCGTGTTGAGGCCGGGGAAACGCTTTCTATGGAAGTATGGATTCCCGGCAGTATTATTCCGGTTTTTGCAGCTGGTTCGGTGGTGTGGTGCCGGCCGGCGCCGCGGGAGTGGACGTACCAGTACGATTGCGGGATTCGCGTGACCCAGATCAGTTCGGAAGATTGCTGGCGGATGTTGGATTTTGTGTATGCGCAGTGGTGCGCGGAGAAAAAAAATGCGTAAACAACGGCAGGTTTGGAATAAAGCGAAAGTCGTGTGTACGATCGGGCCGGCTTGCGCTACGCCGCGGCTATGGGAACAAATGATGCGCGACGGCATGGATGTCGCGCGGTTTAATTTTTCACATGGTTCAATCGACGAAAAAGTTGCGGAGATTAAACGTTTTCGGGCGGCTGCGCAGCGATGCGGCGGGGCAGTGGCGGTTTTACAAGATCTGCCGGGGCCGAAAATGCGCATCGGCGATTTAAAGGCGGCGTTCATCGATTTGAAAAAAGGGCAGGAATTTTTCCTAACCGGCCAAAAAATTCGCGGCGACGAACACGGCGTTTATCTGAATAATCCGCGCGTTCTTGAATCGTTGGAGAAAGGGCACCGTGTGTATTTGAATGACGGGCTGGTGCGCATGGAAGTCAGCGCGCGCCGTAATGGCCGGGTGATCTGCAAGGTTTCGGCCGGGGGCAGGGTGTATCCGCGCAAAGGCGTCAGTTGTCCGGATCGCCTATCGGTGGTTTCCGCGGTTACCGCGTATGATTTGCGCTGTGTCGACGCGGGATTGGATGCGGGGGTCGATTGTATCGCCGTGTCGTTTGTGGAATGCGCTGCCGATGTCGAAAAAATAAAGCGATATGCCGCGCGCCGCGGCAAACGGGTTTTTGTGATTGCGAAAATTGAGCGTCCGGCCGCGATGGCCGCGTTGGACGAAATTGTCGCCGCCAGCGACGGTATTATGGTGGCGCGCGGCGATCTGGGCATTGAGATGGATTTGCATGAATTGCCCTTTCTGCAAAAAAGGATAATCCGCGCCTGTAATGCCGCGGGCAAGCCGGTGATTACCGCGACGCAAATGCTGATGTCTATGGTTGAAAACGCCCAGCCGACCCGCGCGGAAGTAACGGATATCGCCAATGCGATTTTAGACGGCACGGATGCGTTGATGCTTTCCGAAGAAACTGCAGTAGGAGCGTATCCGCGGGCGGCGTTGCGCACGATGATTACCGTTGCGCGCCGCACGGAAGAAAATTTGAATGTCGCGCCGGTGCGGCAGCCGGCGCCGGCGCTGCATCCGCTCAGCGAAGCGGCCGTGGCGGTGGCCGGACAAACGCGGGCGAAAATTATTTTAGCGCCGGTGAATGCGGTGAGCGCGCTGGGGGCGGTGAGCCGCCTGCGGCCGTGCTGTCCGATTATCGCCGTGACGACCGAGCCGGAAGTGTATCGGCAAACGGCGCTTTTTTGGGGAGTGTACCCGCTGCGTCTACCGTCGCGGTTGCCGTTGCCGGAATTCCTCGCGGCGTGCGAACAGGCGGCGGTCGAGCATCGATGGGTCAAGCCGGGCGATCGCATGGTGGTCGTGCTCACGGATGATAACGCGATATTCGCGGAAAACATTGTACACGTGCGGGAAGTGGGGAGCGGTTCCCGGAGATGACGGCGGCGCGGCGGAATATGTTGTGGGGATTGTTTTTTTTGTCGTGCGTCCGGGCAGGCGCGGGTGTGTGCGCCGCTGACCGGCCGCCGGTGATTGCGGCAGTTTCCCCGCAGCCGGGCGCCCTGGATATCTCCTGCCGCACGGCGATTGCTGTATCATTCGACCGGGAAATGGATCAAGCCGCGGTTGAACAGGCGTTTACCGTGCTGCCGGCGGTCAACGGCCATTTTGTTTGGGATGCGTTTACTCTGCGTTTTGTTTCCGACACATTCTTGATGCCGCTGACCGCGTATTATGTGAGCTTTACTCCGACCCTGGTCGATCGCGGCGGGATTCCCGTCGCCGTTACTTTTTTTTCTACGCCGGTATTGGGATTATTTGTCGGCATCGACGGAGTTATCCAGGTCGTCAGTGTTTCCGGCAATGAGTGTTTTCCGCTGGCCAGCGGAAAAAATCCCGTGTGGGGCAGAGGCAATCAAAGTATCCTCTATGATTTTCAGGGGCAAATTTGGGAGTTTGCTCTGGACGGCACGCCGCCGCGGGCATTAATGATCGACGAACAGTTGGCCGCCTTTCGCCCGACCGTGCACCCGCAGGGTAATGCGGTTGCATTTATCGGGAAAAATCGCGCGGGCGTAACGAATATTTATGCCTATGATCTTCCGAGCAACAGCGTGCGTCAGTTGACCGCCTTTTTCGAGCCGCGTGAAATCGATGCGATGCGCTGGTCGCCGGACGGCCGGTATTTGGCATTTGTGCGGGAGCAGCATCTGTGGGCGGTTGCGGAAAACGGGCAGGATTTGCGCAAGTTGATTCCGGATCATATAATTTGCCGGAATAATTTTGCCTGGTCTCCGGGGGCAAGTAAGCTGGCTTTTGTGGGTAGTCGGAATGTTCTGCTCCTTGATCTGGTTGAAGACAGTTTGACGAAAATTTCTTTCGATGATCCGGCGGTCGGTTTTTTGGATTGGTCGGGTAATGATTTGATCGTGTTTCAGAGCGACGGATTGCGGATTATGGCTGCGGACGGAAGTCATGAGCAGCGGATTGCCACTGCCGGAAAATACCCGCAGTGGATCGACGACGGCGAGATGGTAAGTTATTTTTTACCGTTGGGTAAAGATCGGAACAGCGTACAGTTGTGGACGGTTAATCTGCGCAGGGAAGAAAAGAAAAAGATCGCCGAATTGCCGGCGGAAGAATGTTTTGTTTCTTGGTCTCGCCCCTGGCGGATCAATGCGGGGAAATAAGGCAGACGCAACCGGTTTCTCTCGTCCGCCCAAGGTTCAGCCGTTGACGCTCCGGATTGATCGCCGGCGGCTTGCCGGTGCGTAGGTTTAGGGCAGAGATGGCGCGGCTCAGTTGCCGATTGCATTGCGCAGGTCTCTGTGATATAATAAAAAACAGTTGTCTATCAAAAATATAGGGTTACAAAAAAACGAGGAGATGGTTCCATGCTTGAACGCAGGGAAAATCAACGGGTACAGACGTCGTTGTTTGTGCGTTTTGACGGCGCCGACGATCAAAATCGGGCGTTGCAGCACGGCAGTTTTACCCAAGATGTGAGCTTAGGCGGCATGCGTTTGCTCTCACCGGTCCCGTTGAAAGCGAATGTTCCGATTTTTTTGAATATCGATATCCCCAATGACCCGGAGATGGCCCAGGTTGAAGCGCAGGTGCGTTGGGCGGAGACAAACGCGCGCACCGACGAGAACGGCAACCAGGTGTTTCCGGCCGGGGTCGAGTTTGCGTTTATCGAGCGGCAGGATGCCGCCTGCTTACGTGATTTTTTGAATTATGAAATGCGGGAGCGGTTGTAAGAAACGCATGCAGCAGAAAGCCGTGAGTGCCGGCAAAGAATTGCCGTTGGCCGATGACCGGTATTGTTTTGCCTGCGGTGCCGATAATCATATTGGGTTGCACCTGGCGTTTAGCGATGCAGCGGATGGGCGCCTGCGGTGTTCTTTCCTGCCGAAAAAACAGCATCAGGGATATGCGGGTATTGTGCACGGCGGGATCATCGGGTTGATTTTAGATGAGCTGATGGTGCAGGCGCTCTGGCGCACCGCGCGCCCGGCGGTAACCGCACAGTTTGAAATGCGTTTCCGGCAAGCGGCGCAGGTCGGGGAAGCGCTTGATTTTTTGGCCTGGGTGGAAAAAGAGGAACGCGGTGTTTTTTATATGCGGGCAGAGTGCCGGAGCGCGGGAAACGGACAAACGATCGCGGCCGCGAGCGCGAAGTGCCGGCGGGCGAACGGCCTCCGGGTTAATCCCTTGCGTCCAAGCACGCCGGCGCAGTTTGACGTATAACAAATAGTCGCAAAGGAGTTCGCCATGTTTTTTTTACAATTACGCATGTATATTTTGATTATTTTTTTATTTTCGATTCTTTATGCGATCGTCAGTATGATCGGCTACGCCGCCGGGATTTCCAGCCATTCGTTTTATCTGATCGCCGCCTTGCTGATGACCGGAGTTCAATATATGATCGGCCCGAAACTGATCGAACTATTTATGGGGGTGCGGTATATCGGCCGTGACGAGAATCCGGGTTTGTATGCGATGGTCGCGGATATGGCGGCGAAAGCGCAGATTCCGATGCCGCGCGTGGCCATATCGCGGTTGCAGATTCCCAACGCCTTTGCCTTTGGCCGGTGGTTGCGCGATGGACGGGTCTGCGTGACCGAAGGCATTCTGCGTTTATTAAACGAAGCGGAGTTGCGCGCGGTGCTCGGCCATGAGATTGCGCACATTAAGAACCGCGATGTATTGACGATAACCATGCTTTCGGTGGTTCCGTTGGTCCTGTACCATATTTCGCGGCATTTGTTGTGGTTCGGCAACCGCGGTAATCGGCGCGGGCAAGGGAATACGGCGGTGGTCGGTTTGATTGCGCTGCTCGCGTACTTTATCACGAATTTATTGGTTTTGTACGCATCCCGCATCCGGGAATATTTTGCCGACCGCGGCTCCGTTGTTTTGGGCAACCATCCGCGGCATTTGGCCACGGCGTTATATAAGCTGGTTTATGGCAGCGCGCGGGCGCCGCGGGATAGTGTGCGGATGGTCGAAGGAGCGAAGGCGTTTTTCATTAATGATCCGTCGCGCGCCGGTAAAGAATTGCGCGAATTAAAAGAGATAGACCAGGATTTAAGCGGCAGTATCGATGCGGATGAATTGCGGGCGCTGCAGAATACGGCGGTGCGGTTGAGCGCTGCGGATAAACTGATCGAGTTGTTCGGAACGCACCCGAATATGCTCAAGCGCATCAAGCAGCTCGCAACGTATGTCCAAGCGTAATTGTTTGCAGCAGTGGGAAGGCGGGAGAATCGTACGCCTTCCCTTTTGTCTATTTAGCCCGGATGGTTCACGTTCATGGTGAATAATCCGGGATAGCTCACACGACGATGAGGGTAAGGTACCTATGGGAAAACAGCCGATTCAGGAACGCGCCGTTCGATATCTATTATCGGAAAACGGCGGCTTTGTGATCGAGAACTATGACCGGGCAAAACCGTTTGCCGGTTTTTTCCCGGGGATTGCCGGGCTTTACGGCATCCCGCTCTGGGTCTTTTATGTGAATCGCGGCCAGGGTATCGTCAGCTGCGGCACGAAGGATAAGGACGGAGCGATCATGGAGTTTTATGCGGCAAACCGCGCCTGGCAAATGGCATCTCTGCAGGGATTTCGTACTTTTTTGAAAATAAAAGGGAAAAAGACGGTTTATTACGAACCGTTCCAGAATAGCCTTCAATCAGAGCGGTTAAGGCTGCAGCGTTCGATGCGTATCGACAGCGCGGGTTTTTCGTTGGAAGAAATTAATCAGTCGCTGGGGTTGATCTTTCGCGTGGAATACAACACGCTGGCCGAGGAGCCGCTGGCCGGATTATTTCGGAAATTGACCATAATCAATCGCAGCCGGCAGGCCAAGGTAATCGAAGTCCTCGACGGACTGCCGTCGGTTATTCCTTACGGACATAATCATTGGCTGCTGAAATTTTTATCGCGCACCATCGAAGCCTGGGTGCGGGTTTATTTTGTCACGCCGCGGCAGGCGCCTTTTTTTAAACTCGACGTCGATCCGGCGGATCGCCCGCAGGTCGAACCTATCGAAGGCGGGAACTTTTTTTACAGTTACGGCGCGCACGCCGCGAGGGTGTCGGACGCCCGGTTTATTGTCGATCCCCAGGCGATTTTCGGTCATGTTTCCGATTTTAATTACCCCCATTGTTTTTTTTCCGATGCGTTTGCGTTTCCCCGGCGCCAGGCAACGGCAAATCAGACGCCGGCGGCGTTCGGCCTGCACCAGTGGGAATTGCCGGCCGGTGAATCCGCGGCGGTCTTCACGGTCGTGGGGCAGACGGCGCAGGAGCCATTGCTTGCGGAATTTTTGAATAAATTTTATGCGCCGGAGTATCTGGAAGAGCAATGCCGCCGACAGCGGCAGCTGCTTGGCGCGATTCAGGATAACCTGTTTACCGCCAGCGGCATGCCGGTTTTTGACGCGTATTGCCGTCAAACCTATTTAGACAACATTCTGCGCGGCGGGTTGCCGCATAGCTTATCGGCCGGGCCGCAACGCATGATTTTTCATGTTTATTCGCGCAAACACGGCGATTTGGAGCGCGATTATAATAATTTTCTTCTGGAACCGACCTATTTTTCCCAGGGTAACGGCAATTATCGCGATGTCAATCAAAATCGCCGGCATGATTGTTGGTTTGTACCGGAGGCGGCGGAAGATAACTTAGTGCGGTTTTATAATTTAGTGCAGTTGGACGGATATAATCCCTTGGTCGTGATGGGCGCGCGGTTTTTTTTGCGTGAGCCGGAGCAGGCCGGCCAGTTGTGTGCCGGCGCGGTGGCCAAGGATGCGGCGCACAAACTGGTGCATTTTTTACAGCAGCCGTTTACACCCGGTAGTTTGTTCCGTTTTTTGGAAAAAAATGCGGTTGCGCTGCGGGTGCCGGCCGGGGAATTTCTCAGCCGCGTGCTGGCGGTTTGCGAAAAGCGGGACATGGCCGAGCACGGCGAAGGCTTCTGGGTTGACCATTGGACGTATAATTGGGATAGTGTCGAGGCGTTTGCGGCGATGTTTCCGGAACGGCTGCGGGAAGTTATATTTGAAAAGAAGGAATTATTCTATTTTCAAAATTTTGCGTGGGTTAAACCGCGGCGGGAAAAATATGTGCTGTCCGGCGGCCGTGTGCGGCAGTACCACGCGGTCGGCGAAGAAAAAAACGCGGCGGCCCGCAATCAGGCAGGAGATTGGATGGCCCGCGCGGAGTACGGCCGCGGCGCTCCTTATACGACGACCATTGCCGGCAAGCTGATCTGTCTGCTCGCTAACAAAGCGGCAACGTTTGATCCTTTTGGGTGCGGTATTGAGATGGAGGCGGATAAACCAGGCTGGTATGACGCGCTGAACGGCTTGCCGGGATTGTGCGGCTCTTCCACGTGCGAAACTATGGAATTATTGCGTTTGATTCGCGGCGTGAAGGATTTGCTCGTCACCGTTGGGTTGCCGGCAGATGCCGTTGTCGCCGTACCGGAAGAGCTTGCGCACTTTTTTCAAGAAACCATTGGGTTAGCGGCCGCGTATCTTCACGGCGACGTCGCGACACGCGATCTCCTTTATTGGGAGCGGGCCGGGCAGGCAAAAGAGGCCTATCGCGAACGGATCCGCGGCGGCGTCAGCGGCCGGGAGCAGATGCTGACGCTGCCGGTTTTGGATAAAGCGTTAGATGTGCTGGAGCGCAAATGTGTGATTGCGTTTCAGAAAATAAAAGACGAGAGCAGCGGTTTGTATCATACGTATTATATCAATGAGATTGTCGAGTATGAACGGCTCATTGCCGCCGACGGCAGTCCGCAACTGAGCAAGGACGGATTAGCGCTGGTGGTGCCGAAAAAATTCCGGCAGATACCCCTGCCGTTGTTTTTGGAAGCGCAGGTACACGCGTTGCGTGTCGATTCCGCCGCAGCCGCGCGTATTCACGCGGCTGTGTGCCGGAGTCCGCTCTATGATCCGGCGTTAAAAATGTTCAAGGTCAACGCTTCATTGCATGCGTTGAGCGAAGAAATCGGGCGGGCGCGGAATTTTTTACCCGGCTGGTTGGAAAATGAATCGATTTGGCTGCATATGGAGTATAAGTACATTTTGGAGCTTTTGCGCAACAGCCTCTTTCGCGAGTTTTTTGATGCAATGCGCGATGTTTTGGTGGCCTTTCAGCCGGCAGACCGTTATGGACGCAGCATTTTAGAAAATTCTTCGTTTATCGTCAGCAGCGCTTACCCGGATGAAAAATTACACGGCAATGGTTTTGTCGCGCGTTTGAGCGGTTCGACGGCAGAGTTTCTCCAGGTGTGGTTGTGGATGAACATCGGCAAAGTTCCCTTCCGCGTCGGCCCTGACGGACAATTGTCGTTGCATTTTTCACCGGTGTTGCCGGCGTGGTTGTTTAATCAGCGGAAGCGGAAGGTTGTCTGGGGCACGGATGCTCACGGCTTGCCGCGCACGCTAACGTTGGGCAGCGGTGAGTACGCGTTTAATCTTTTCGGTAAAACGCTGGTTGTGTATAAAAATGCCGGATTGCGCGATACGTTCGGCGAGGCGGGGGTGCGGCCAATTTCCCTGCAGGTGCGGTACCGGGATGGCGGCGTGCGGAACGTTGCCGGAGATACATTATATGGTTCAGACGCCACGCGCGTGCGCGGCGGTGACGCGGAGCGCGTGACCATTGTCCTGGATTAAACAACGGCAGGGCAATGCGCGGAGACGCTGCCGCCGTCCGCGCATTTCGGAAGTAACTTCAGCGTTTAATGAAGGTGTCGACGGCAACGGTAAGCTGCTGCTTGAGATCCGCCGCGAGATGAAGTTCGGCGAGCAGTTTGTCCGCCTGACGAAGCAGCCGGCGTAAATCGGCGGTGGCCGTGTCCCGCGCGCCGGCGGCAATGACGATCTTTTGGATCTTCCGCAGTTCCGGAAACGTCAATTTCCGGTTGCCGACGCACTGCGCGAGAAATTTTCGCGTTGCCGCGCCGGAGCGTTGATAGGCATAGAAGAGCGGCAGGGTTTTTTTGGCTTCTTTGATGTCGCTCAGTACGGACTTGCCGATGGTCGCGCTATCGCTGAATAATCCGATCAGATCGTCCTGAATTTGAAAGGCCACCCCCAGGGTTTCCGCATACCGGGATAGTTTCGCGATGTCCGGCCGATATCCGTTGGCGAGCAGGCAGCCGCAGACCAACGGCGCTTTAAACGTGTATTCTGCGGTTTTTAAGAGGTAATTGAGACGGATGGATTTTTTACCGACTGCTGGCAGGCGCCGAAGCCCGTTCAGAACGTCAATATATTCACCGGCGCCGGTCAGCGCCGTGGTTTGCAGAAAAAAACGCAGCGCTTCTGTTCTGTTGGCGCAGGATTCCGGCGCGGCGAGAAAGGCGTCAACCGCCATGGCATAGACGATGTCTCCGGCGACGATCGCCAGGTCAGTCCCGATTTTGTCCGTTTGGCGCAACTGCCGCTGCAGGACTTTGTGCAAGGTTGGTTTTCCACGCCGCAAGGGAGAATTATCGATGATATCGTCATGGATTAACAGAAAATCGTGGAGCAGTTCGAAGGAGCCGGCACAGGTTATCATCGCCGGCGGCACGCGCGGGACGTTCGCGTATCCCTGGTAGCTGAGCAGAAAAAGCAGCGGCCGGATGCGTTTGCCGTCGCGTAAAATGAATTCACGCAACGCGTTCGGTAAGGAGCTTCCGATGCGCGACAGATTAGCCCGTCGCCAGTAGTTGTTGATGAAATCGGTTAAGGCGGCGTTGATGAGTTTCTTGTAGTCAGGGCGCATGGTGTTGTCCATTATACTCCCGCAGTTTTTTTTTACAAGCTTGAATTGAAAAAAAGGCGATTCTATATTATGATATCCACACCTAACAACATTTAACCGGGAGGAGAGATATGCTCGATAAATTAAAAGATCTCTATCAGGCGCAGAAAAAAATGAACGAGATTAAAAAAAAGTTGGAAGCGATAAAGATAGACCATGAAGTTATGAATGGGAAAATTAAGGTGGAAATTGACGGCACGCAGCGGATTTTGTCCGTAAAAATCGATGAGGAAATGCTTTCCGCGGATAAAAAAGATATGCTCCAGCGGCAGATGGTGGTGTGTTTAAACGCCGCGTCAGAAAAAGTTCAAAAAATCGCTGCACAACAGATGCAGAGCGCGATGGGCGATCTAAAACTACCGGGGTTAAGTTAATCCGGATCGTTCACCGTGCAGGTGAAATATCCGCCCCGTGGGCGGCGATTCCGCGAACTGCAGGGAGAACCGCGGGGGACGGCGCGGAATCCCGTGGCAATGCGGCGGGATATGGCTTGTGGAACGGTTCAAATCAGGCATTGATTTAAACCGGCGTGCACACCAGCGCGCATACCGTATACCTGGGTATGAAAGACCGTCAAATCCATGCTTTCTTCAGCGGGAAGGTTCAGGGGGTCGGATTTCGTTTCACCTCCCAACTACTGGCCCGCCAAGCCGGTGTGACCGGCTGGGTGCAAAATCTTGATGACGGACGGGTTGAGCTCATCGCCCAGGCCGGCGCGGCCGCCTTGGAGCGATTTTTATCCGAGCTGGACGCAGTCATGGGAAGGCACATTCGGACGCGGGATATTGAAGCGGAACCGATCAGCCAATGTTTTTCCGATTTTACGGTGCGTTACTGACCGGATCAAGGCATAATCAAAAAACTGGTATCCGATCTGCTTTTTTTATATTATAATATACATTATTGCTGCTATCGTCACCTCAGGGACGAAACCCGCAGGCCAGGAGCGCAAGGATGGACACGCGGCTGTGCAAATATTTTTTAACAAGCATATCGTTGGTCCCTCCGCAAACTGATTCGTCAGAAAGGAAGATCGGCGTATGCAGCCGGAGATGATTCCTTGCGTCGAAATCGATACGGCGGTTATTCGTACGATTGCCGTCGGCGAATTACAGACGAATTGCTATATCCTGGCGCCGCGCGGCGAATCAACCGCGGTGATCGTTGATCCGGGCGCAGAATCCGAGCGGCTGAAAAAAATTGTGGATCACCTGAACCTGGATATACGCGCGGTCTTCCTGACGCATGGACATTTCGATCATCTCGGCGCCGTGGAAAGTTTTGCCGTGCCGGTATTTATTCATGCGGCTGACCGGGACTGCCTATCGGACAGCACGAAAAATTATTCGGAAGCCTTCGGCGTGTCCTTGCGGGTCGACGGACAGGTTCATGCCGTTCAGGACGGAGATATCCTGACTCCGGCGGGACTATCGTTGCGGGTTATTCACACGCCGGGCCATACGCGGGGCGGGATTTGTTTGTTGGGGAGTTCTTTCTTGTTGAGCGGCGACACCCTGTTTTATCGAGGGATCGGCCGCACCGATCTTGCCGGCGGTTCCTCTGCGCAAATTGTCGCGGCCATCCGTGAAAAACTTTTTTGCCTGGATGATGCCGTCAGAGTATTTCCCGGCCATGGACCGCCGACGACGATCGGCGAGGAAAAAAGGGAGAATCCGTATCTGGAATGAAGTTACAGAAAACGGAAAAAACGCTGATGTTTTTGTACGCGGTCATCGTGTGCGGCGGCGGGATTTATTACGCGCTGCATCACTGGGCCGCGGCATCGCTGCGTGCCGGCGTGGAAAAACAGCGGAATTTACGGCAGACGGCGTATAAAATTGAAGCTATTGTCCGGGAATCTGAGTCGGTGGCGGCGCGCTATGCGGAGCTTACCGCGTCGTCTGCCGGCGCCGAATTTTCTTCGGGCGGTACGGATATTTTGGTTGATGTAAAAAATAAAGCCGCCGCTGCCGGTTTGCAGGTCATTAACGTGAAGCCTTTCGATGTTCTGAATCAGGGAGCATACGCTGAATTCCGGTTCAAAGTGGAAATGGAAGGCGCTCTGCAAAATTTGGGAAATTTTTTGTATCATTTGGACCAGTCCCCCTATACCATGGCGGTGCGCTTCACGCAGTTACATGCTCAGAGCAGCGGCGAACCGTTAAAAATACAGTTGATTTTAAACGCGATTTTGTTTAAATAGAGATAAGCGATAGAGAAAGAGGTATCGATGCAGCGAAGCCGCGGCCGAAACGGAGTTATTGCGGAAAGTCGTTTTTTTGCGGCCTATGCGCTGTTAATTCTTTCGGCGGTTGTGTTGAGCGCGTCAGCGGTTTGGGTGAGCAAACAACCGCTTTTCCAGGAGATGCCGTCGCCCGGAGAAATAACGCCCTTGAACGCGGCGACGCTGCCGGAGAAAAAAAACATCGCGTATTACGATTCGATTCTCCAGCGCGGCGAGTTGTTTGTGGCGCAGAAGGGTATTCCGGTG
>JAMWCB010000181.1 GCA_023819605.1 Candidatus Omnitrophota bacterium | reverse complement strand
CGGGCCTCGATCATCCGTTTCGGGCTGATCAGCGCCTGCGTCGTAATATCGCCGCTGCCGATATCCTCCTGTAAAGCGCGCGCGGCAACGCTGCGGATTTCCGCGGCTAATTTCCGGGGCACGGTTTGCTTCATTCGAATAACTCCCGTGCGGCGCGCAATTTGCGCACCTCATCCCGCAATGCCGCCAGGCTACTGCGCTCTTTTTCAACGACCGCCGCCGGCGCTTTCGCGACAAAGCCATCCTTAGCCAGCAACGTTTCTTTTCGGCAGATTTCTTTCTCGGCGAGTGCGATCTGCTCGTCGAGCTTCTTTATTTCCGCGGCCGGGTCGATCGCTCCGGCGCTGTGTAAAAAAATTTCACAACCGGCGGCGATACTGCTCACACATTGCTCCGGCGGTTGTCGCCGGCCGAGAATCGCGGCGCTGGACACGCGGGCCAGATTACGCACATAGGCGGCATCCTCGCTGAGAATCGTATTTTTTCGCGGATCATCGGCAAAAATCGAAATTTCCACTTCCTGGCGCGGTTTTATATTATTTTCACAGCGTAAGGTGCGGATTGCGGTGACCACGTCCCAGAGAAACTGCATGCGTTCTTCCGTCGGCAGATCGATATAGCCGTCCGGCGGCGCAGGCCAGCCGGCCTGCAAGAGAAAACCTCCCTGCGGGTTCACCTTTAGCCACAATTCTTCGGTCAAAAACGGCATAAACGGATGCGCGATGCGCAGAATGCGCTCAAGCAAAACCGCCAGCACCGTATGCGTAACGGTTAACGCGGCGCTGGACTTGGCCAGCTCGATATACCGGTCGCAAAACTCGTGCCAGACGAAATCATACAGCAATCCGGCCGCTTCGTTAAAACGGTACTTCTGCAGAGCCTCATTGATTTTTTCCAGCGTGGAAGAGAAACGGCTGACAATCCAGCGTTCGGCGCGCGGCAATGTTTCCGGCCGCGGCAAGGCGGCTTGAAACGCGGCGGCCGGAACCTTGAGCATAATGAACCGCGCGGCATTCCAGATTTTATTCGCGAAGTTGCGGCCGAACTCGAATTTCTCTTTCGATAGAAACACGTCCTGCCCCATGGCCGTAAGGGAAATAATGCTGAACCGCAGCGCATCCGCGCCGAAATCATCGATAATTTCCAACGGGTCGATGATATTGCCCAATGATTTCGACATTTTTTTACCGGTCTCATCGCGCACCGTGCCGTGGATATAAACATCGCGGAACGGAATTTTTCCCTGAAAATGCAAACCGGCCATAATCATGCGCGCGACCCAGAAAAAAATAATTTCCGGGGCGGTCACCAGCGTCGCGGTCGGATAAAAATACTCCAAATCCGCTTGCCGGGCGGCCGCAGCGGGCGCCGGCAGATTCGCAAACGGCCAGCCGAACGTGGCGAACGGCCACAACCAGCTGGAGAACCAGGTATCGAGCACATCGTCATCTTGGACGATGCGTGGCGAACCGCACTGCGGACACGCCGCCGGCTTATCCCGGCCGACGATTATTCCCTGCCGGCTCAGATCGCCGGCCGCGCCGTCGGGCGGCAGGCAGTCTTGGCAATAATACACGGGCAGCCGGTGCCCCCACCAGATTTGGCGGGAGATACACCAATCCTGAATATTCTCCATCCAGTTCAAATAGACTTTTGTCCAACGTTCCGGATGAAAACGTATCGAACCGTTTTTGACCGCTTCGATTGCCGGCAGGGACAACGGTTTCATTTTGACGAACCATTGTTTGGACAAATACGGTTCGACCACGGAATGACACCGGTAGCAATGGCCGACGGCATGATGATGCGGCTCGATCTTTTCCAATAGCCGGGATTCTCGTAAATCTTCGATCACCGCCTCCCGCGCTTCAAAGCGGTCCTGGCCGGCATATTCACCGGCGTGCTCATTACAGCGCCCGTCCGGATGGAAAATCGTGATAAACGGCAGATTGTGCCGTTTCCCCATGCCGTAATCGTTGGGATCGTGGGCCGGCGTCACTTTAACCGCGCCGGTGCCGAACTTCGGATCGACAAACGCATCGGCGATTACCGGAATTTCCCGGCCGACCAGCGGCAAAACCACGGTTTTTCCGATAAACGCGCGGTAGCGTTCATCCTGCGGATTAACGGCCACCGCCGTATCGCCCAGCATGGTTTCCGGCCGTGTCGTGGCAACAATCAGATACTGCGGCGAGTTTTTCAACGGATAGCGGATATGATACAAATAACCGTCGGTTTCCACATGCGGGGCTTCCTCATCGGACAGCGCGGTGGCGCAACGCGGGCACCAATTGATGATGTAATTGCCGCGGTAAATCAATCCCTGCTCGTAGAGCCGGATAAATATTTCGCGCACCGCTTCGCTGTACCCATCATCCATGGTAAATCGCTCACGCGGCCAGTCGCACGCGCAACCTAAACGTTTGAGCTGGCGGATGATCGTCGATCCGTGCGCTTCCTTCCACTCCCAGACTTTCGCGAGGAACGCCGCGCGGGAAAAATCGTGCCGTGATTTGCCTTCGGACGCGAGCTTGCGTTCGACGACATTCTGGGTGGCGATACCCGCATGGTCGGTACCGGG
>JAMWCB010000180.1 GCA_023819605.1 Candidatus Omnitrophota bacterium | reverse complement strand
ATGATGAGTTCTTGAATAAAAAATTGCTCATTCACTCAACTTGATTATGTTACATTTTCATGTAGCAAAAATGTTTCATCTTGACGTAGTAATAACAGGTATCTGCTGGGCCGCTGCAGGGCCGCCGATCGATAAATAATCCCGTCGGTGATTGACAGTCGCCGGCACTCTGTCTACAATAGTAACTATCCCTGCGGCGCTCGCGCTTCGATTTAAGCTGCCGTATGCTCGGAGAAAACAGGGTCATTTGTTCATAAAACATGATTAAGGATTCGCTCATGCCGCACGCTCCCGATACGTTAGCGCGCCAACGGAAAAAATCACGCTATAATCATCGGTCGCGCCTTGCCCTGCAAACGGCATTAGAAAGCGTACCGGCATACCGGCATTGGCAAACACGCGATCCCGGGCCCAGCCACGGCATCGATACCCGCTACGCGGCAATGCCGGCTCTGGAAAAAAAAGATTTGCGCGTTCATACGCCGCGCGCTTTTACTTTGCCCGGCCGTAGCGTAGATCAAGGGCTTTCTCGCGGCGAAATCGAATTGGTAAAAACCAGCGGCACCACGGAAGAGCAGGTAACGAATATCTGGTACCAGCCTTGGTGGGACGCCTCCGAACAGGCATCCTGGCAACTCAATAATGCCACGCGCGCCGCCGCCACCGGCGCTCACCGCGAGGCAATTTTGACCAATCCGGTCTGTGCCGGCATGCGCGACGACGAACAACCGCTTTCGATGGCCGCGCGGCGGTTGAAACGCTTCTTATTTCTCAATGAACAATCAAACCCCTTACACTGGAACGATAGCCACCAAAACCGCATGGTGCGGGAACTGCAGGAATTCCAACCGGATATCTTGGAGGCAAACCCTTCATTTTTAGCCAAACTTGCCCGGTTTATCGCGCGGCATAAACTAAAACCCTATCAACCGAAGGCCATCGTTTTAACCTACGAATTGCCCTCCTTGCTCCATCAGCGGGATATTCAAACGGTATTTTGCGCGCCCATCGTCAGTTCCCACGGATCGACGGAAACCGGCTATGTTTTTATGCAGTGCGAACACGGAAATTTTCATCAAAACACCGAATTCTGCCGGGTCGATTTTCAACCGCTGAAGCCCGAACATGGCGGCCCGGCGCTCGGACGGTTGTTGGTAACCACCTTTCAGAATCCCTGGTACACGCTGGTGCGTTTTGATATCGGAGACCTTGGCCGTCTCTATCCGCACGGAGACTGCCCCTGCGGCCGCACTGAAGGACTCACCTTGTCCGACATTGAAGGCCGTTGGCGTTGTGCCACACAAACCGTCGACGGCCGGATCGTAACCAGCCGCCGCACTGACCGGCTGATCAGCATGTTCCCGGAAATTATCGAATACAAACTGATTCAACACAGCGGTGATGCTTATCGCCTGCATATTGTCAGCCCGCGCGTTTCGCGACGAAAACTCGGCCGTGATCTTTGCCGCAACCTGCGCCGGCTCTATGGAAAAAAAGCGCGCATCGAACTACTCTTTGAATCCGCCCTTGCGCCGGAAGCTTCCGGTAAATATCAACTCACCCGCGGCGTTATGCCGGCAGAAATCGAACCTTTTTTAGATCAACGCTATCAGTAGAGCATCGATGATGACACCACCGCGTAACCATACCGCTGCCGAAAATCCCAATAGCCAGCCGCCCTATCCGCCGATGTATCTTTTTGCCGGGGGCGGTCACAGCCCGTCACTCTACCGATCCCTCCTTCAGAAAATTTTCTCCGGGCTGCCGCGCCCAGCGGACACCGTGGCCTATATTGGCGCCGCCAACGGAGATAATCATTCTTTTTTTACCGGTATGGCGGCGCTGCTACGCGCCGCCGGCGCCGGAACCGTTCGCCACGCGCGCGTTTCCGGTGCAGCAGAACGGGAAAAAGCACAAAGCATTATCGCAGCGGCACCGGTTATTTTTATCGGCGGCGGCGATGTTGAAAAAGGTATGGAACGCCTGACGGAAGCAAAACTCTGTGATTTATTGCGACAGCGGGCGAAAGACGGCGCGCTGCTGTGCGGTTTTTCCGCCGGAAGCATCATGCTCTGCCGGGAATGGATCACGTGGACGGATCCCGACGACGACCGGTCTGCCGCACGTTTTCCCTGCCTGAATATTGCACCGATGTGCTGCGATACCCATGGAGAAGATGATGACTGGTCGGAATTGCGCGCGCTGATCGCCTTAAGCCCGGCAGAAACGCTCGGCTACGGGATTCCCAGCGGCAGCGCGGTCAGCGCCAATCCCGCCGGAACACTGATCGCGTACGGCGCTCCGGTGGCCTGTTTTCGCCGCACGCAAACCGGCGTGGTCAACGAATCGCCGTTGATGCCTCGGAACACTCAAACGGAAAAAGCGTAGCACGAATTTCGTTACGCGGGACAATGCCGACGTTCGGGGTAACCCCCGACTGGTTGATCGTCTCCCGCGGAACGATGAAATACGCGAAATGAAGCTCACCCGGGCTAAAGCCCGGGGTATCTGAGCGGAATCCCGCAATTCCGCTTTCAACCCCGGCCTAAAGGCCGGGGTTTTCAAAGATGCGTGGATAAACA
>JAMWCB010000058.1 GCA_023819605.1 Candidatus Omnitrophota bacterium | reverse complement strand
CAAAAATTGAAGAGGGAAAGTTTGTGAACGTCAGTAATTTTTGAACGTGGCTTTCCCATTTTCGATGGTTCAGCCGCAGCCGCAGCCGCTACCTGCGGCTGCTTTTTTTATCGATCGAAATATGCGGGCTAAGCATGATGTTTCGGGGCATGCCCGCTGCCCGCGGCCAGTTGCCTCTTCCCTCGAAAGAAATTTTGTGTTACACTGTCATTCGGCGATGATGATCCCGGATCTTTTGCCATTTTGGTGAAATAGCCGGGATCGAGCACAGGGAAATGTGCCGTTTCGCTTTGCTTGTGGGGAGAAGGAACTCGTAATGACAAGTCAACTGCTTGATGTGACATTGCTTAATCCCGAAAAAATTGTGTTTGCCGGAAAAGCCGGAAGGGTTATCGTTCCGGGCGAACAGGGCGTTTTTGAAATTTTGCCGTTTCATAAACGTTTAGTGAGCCGTTTACTCAGCGGCACAATCATCATCGATGAGCAGTCGGTGCCGATTTATCGGGGGATCGTTCAGGTCGACGGTAATTCCGTTACCGTGATTATGGAGGAAAAACGCGCGGCCGCATCCTAACCGACGGTCGCCGCCGCAGGAGAGCGAGCATGGGCCGGCAGCTGGTGTTGCTGTTGATTTTTATGGTGTGTGTGCTCGGGCCTTCCGGGGTTATGGCCGCGGTGGCGCATGCCAGTATCACCGCGCTTGGCCGCAACCCTTCGGCTGCGCCGAAAGTGTTTACGGCAATGACGATTGCGTTGTTGTTTGCCGAAGCGTTGGCTTTGATCGCCATGCTCATTGTCTATCAGCTGTTTGTGAACGGTTAGCCCGCAGCCGTGCCGGAGGAAACGTATGTTTATCCTGAGCTTGATTTTGTTGCAGGTAATTATCTTTGCCGGGCTGTTGATTTTTTTGCGCCGGATGCTGACCCGCAACGTTACCCATGCGACCGCGCACCTGCAGGGTTTGACCCAGGAATATGACGCGCGCTTGGAGGAAATTAAAAAACGGGAAACGGAAGCGAATGCGTTGTACGAAGAAGCCAAGCGCCGGGCGCAGAAAGAATTGGATATTTATAAGGATCAGTTTAAAAAAGAAATCGAAGAACAACGCGAAAAAATTATCACGCAAGCGCATACACAGAGTGAAGAGCTGGTGCAGCGGGCGCAAAAAACCTGCGAGCAGATGCGCGCCGATATGGAGCAATTGATTGCGGATCAGGCGCGCGAGGAGGCAGCCGCCGTAATGAAACGGGTGTTGCCGGAGTCGGCGCGGCGGTATTTGCACGCGTTGTGGTTTGATGCGTTAATGCGCGACGGCCTGGCGACGTTTGAGCGTTTGCGTATTCCGGAAGGATTGACGCAGGCAACGGTGAGCACCGCGTTTTCGTTAGTCCCGGAACAGTTCGTTCGGGTGCAGGAAATGTTGCGCAAGCGCTTGGAGCATGAGATCGTTGTTTCCGAAGCCGTCCAGCCGGACTTGATTGCCGGCGTGGTGATTACCGTGGGCAATGTGGTCATTGACGGAAGTTTTCTCTATACCATTCGGGAGGTAGGCCGTGCCGGCGATGCCGCCTGAATTAAAACCGGAAATCAGTTTTGAAGTGCGGGAAGTCGGAACCGTCACGTCGGTGCGCGAATTTATCGTCAAAGCCGCGGATATGCCGTCGGTGATCAACGGGCAAATCGTCGAGTTTGACGGCGGTTTGCGCGGCATGGTTATGGGATTTACGGAAAAAGATGTCCAGATATTGATTCTCGGCCCGAAAGCGCGCATTCGTGCCGGCGATAAGGTATACAGTTCGGCGAAAGCGCTGCAATTGCCGGTCGGCGAGGCGTTTCGCGGCCGGATTGTCAATGCGCTGGCCGAGCCGGTTGACGGCAAGGGGCCGGTTTCCGCGGCGGAATATTACTCGGTGTTTCGGGACGCGCCCAGCTTGATGGATCGTAAATCCGTGGAGCGGACGCTGGAGTCCGGCACGCGCATTGTCGATGCGATTATGCCGTTGGCCAAAGGGCAGCGCCAGTTGATCGTCGGCGACCGTCAAACCGGCAAAACGACGCTGGCGATCGATGCTATCCTCAATCAGCGCGAACAGGGGGTTATCTGCATCTACTGCTCAATCGGGAAATCATATTCGAGTTTAATGAAAATTGTCGATTTGTTCCGCGAGCGGCAGGTCTTCGACTATGGCTTGATCGTCAGCGGCACGGCTTCGACTTCCGTCGGCGAGCAATATCTGGCGCCCTATACGGCCTGTACGCTTGGTGAATATTTTATGTACCACGGCTGCGATGTTCTGGTGGTGCTTGATGATTTGACGCGGCATGCGTGGGTGTACCGGCAGATTTCTCTGCTCTTGGATCGTGCGCCGGGACGGGAAGCATACCCCGGCGATATTTTTTATACCCATTCGCAATTGATGGAGCGGGCGGCGCAGCTCAGCGATGCCTATGGCGGCGGCTCGATGACGTTTTTGCCGATTGTGGAAACATTGCAGGGCGATGCCACCGGGTATATTCCGACGAATCTTGTTTCGATGACCGATGGACAGATTTATTTCAGCAGTGCGCTGTTTAACCGCGGGATGCGCCCGGCGATCGATGTGGGGCTTTCCGTATCCCGTATCGGAAACCGCGCGCAGTGGCCGGCGATGAAGGAGCCGAGCCGGAGCATGCGCATCGATTATGTGCAGTATAAAGAATTGCTGCAAATGACGCAGCTGCGCACCACGGAATTATCCAAAGAAGCGGAACGGAAATTGCGCCATGGCCAGGTGATTGCGGAATTGCTGGTGCAGGATAAATATTCACCGGTGCCGATGGAGCATCAGGTGGTCGATTTGTATGCGTTGAACCGGGAAATGCTCGATGCGCTGTCGCCGGCGGAAATCCGCCGGTTTAAGATCGACTTTTACGCGAAAATAGGCGAATGGTTCCCGAATTTGTCAAAAATTCTCCGGGAAAATAAAGTGTTGGTCGATGAAGCAATCGCGAATTTGGAAGAATCGATGATGTATTATTCTCAACAGGGATAGACGGGCGCTGTATGGCAACCGCGATGCAATTAAAAAAAGATATGGAGTTCTACCGGTCGTTGGGCACGCTGATTGAAACGCTCAAGCTCCTGGCCGCGGCACGATACCAGAGTTTGGAAAAAAAAATGCGCGTTTACGCGCTGTATCTGGAAAAGCTTTCCGGCATGTGCCGTTGGCTGGATATGCAACATGTTTGCCATCCGTTTGTGCGGGTTACGGACAAACCGGCCTGCGCGGTCTGCATAACCACCGATGCCGGCATGCTCGGCGGTTTGAATTCGTTGGTGATGAATAAGGCATTGCGCTGGCTGGAACAAGAAAACGGCGGCATGGTGATCATCGGCCGCCGCGGCGGCGCGTATATCGAGAAACGCAACCGGATTTATGCAACTTTTCCCGGGATCATCGATGAGCAACGCTTGGCGCAGGCTTTGAAGTTACGGGATTACTTGGTTTCGCATGTGACCAACGGCGTGTTCGGAAAGGTGGCGGTTGTCTATCCGCGGCCGCTGTCGTTTACGACGCAAAGCATCGAGGTTGTGCCGCTGCTCCCCTTTGTCCCCGCGGAATCCGGGCGCGCCGCCGCGCCGGGCGGCGCTGCGGTTTTGTTTGAATCGGCGCCGGCGGCGGTTGCCGAATATGTGATTTATTTGTGGCTGGGACAGAAGCTTTTCGAAGTGTTCGGGGAGAGCCGTTTGGCGGAGCAGGGAGCGCGCTATATGCATCTGGAAAATTGCACGCAACGGCTGCGGGAACAGGATCGCACGCTGCGTTTTCAATATTTCCGCGCCAAGCACGAGATTGTCGACCAGAATATGCGGGAGCTTTTTGCGGCGAGGATACTGCATGCTCAGTGAGCCGGAGCAGAAGAGAAAAAAAATTATCGGCCGGGTGGTCGCGGTGCAGGGGCCGGTGGTTGATGTTAAATTTTCCGCGCAGGCCGATGTGCCGAATGTGTTTGACGTTATTTACGCGTATACGGTCGACGGCCGCAAGATCGTGTTGGAGGTTGCCGAGCATCTGCCGCAGGCGATTGCCCGGTGTATTTCGATCCATTCGACGCAGAATTTGCAGCGCAACGCGGAAGCCTTTGTGCCGGGAGGCGGAATTGAAATCCCGGTGGGCGATGAGATGTACCGGCGTTTGGTCAGCGTGACCGGCGAGCCGATGGATTTAAAAGGTCCGATTAACGCCAGCCAGACCCGTCCGATCCGGGTGCCCGCGCGCGGCACGCAGGTGCGCAGCGAGGCAGCCGCAGGTTCCGGCGTTGAGATTCTGGAAACGGGAATAAAAATAATCGATTTATTGTTTCCGCTCGTGAAGGGAAGCAAGAACGGTATTCTCGGCGGCGCGGCCATGGGCAAAAGTGTCTTGACGCTGGAGATTATCCACCATATCGTCAAGCACCATCAGGGCAGTTGTATTTTTGTCGGCGCCGGGGAACGTATCCGCGAGGGGAATGAGCTGTATCACGAGTTGATCCGGACGAACATTATTGAAAAAATGAAACTGGTTTTCGGGCAGATGAACGAGCCGCCGGGCGCGCGGTACGGGGTGGCGATGACCGGCATTACTTTGGCGGAAACCGTGCAGCGGCAAAATAAAGACGTGCTGCTCTTTGTTGATAATATTTTTCGTTTTCTCCAGGCCGGGCAGGAGATATCCACGCTGCTCGGTCGTGTTCCGTCGGAAACCGGCTATCAGCCGACGTTGATCTCCGAGGCGAGCGAATTCCACGAGCGTATCCGTTCGTCGGAGGGTATGGGCGGCTCGATTACGTCCATTGAAGCGGTCTATGTGCCTGCGGATGATTTGACCGATCCGGCGGTTGTGGCGATTTTTAGTTTTTTGGATTCCTTGATCGTGTTGTCCCGGGAGCGCGTGCAATTGGGATTGTATCCGGCGATCGATCCGTTGCTTTCCTCCTGCGCCAATCTTCAGCCGGATGTGGTCGGCATCCACCACTATGAGGTTTCTCAGGAAATTATCCGCACCTTCCAACGGTATGAAGAATTGCGGAAAATCGTGCTGGTCATCGGAATCGACGAGCTTTCCGCGCAGGACCGCCAGGTTTTTGACCGGGCGCGCAAGCTGCAATATTTTCTCACGCAGCCGTTTGCCGTTGCCGAGGCCTACACCGGCCGCATGGGGGAGTATGTCGCGATTCACGATACGATCAGCGGCTGTGAAAAAATTTTGCGCGGAGAATGCGATCAGCGTTCGGAAGATTCTTTTTATATGATCGGCGCGTTGAAATAGCGCGGTATGTTTGACAACAGCCGCCGGCGGTGTGATAATAGCCTGAACGGGGCGAATACGCTAACTCTTCATAAGTGCGATGGATAAAAAAACGGATCGATTAGTTGCGGAGATCGTGCGGCGCATGGACCCGGCAGTTGAGGAAGACACGCTCACGCAGTGTTTCCGCCAGGCCGAGGAAAAAAATCGTTCGCCGGTGCCGTATTTGTGCCGCCGGTTTAATCTGCGGGAAGATGATGTTTTACGGGAATTGGCCGCCGCGGTTTCTTCGGAGTATATCGATTTGAAAACGGCAGTACCGGATGCGGACCTTGTGCAGCGTGTGCCGGTAAAAATCGTCACGTACTATAAATTTTTCCCGCTGGAAGCGGTCGGACATGTTTTGAAGGCGGTCATGGCTTACCCGCCGGAGGTGCGCGTGGTTGATGAAATCCGCACGCATTTAGGCTATGAGGTGACGATCGTACTGGGCCGCGAACAGGATATTCTCGACGTGCTCAACGCGCAGTACGGTTTAGGCGCGGAAACGTTGCAACGGATCATCGAGCAGAAAACGTACGAGGGGATTGCGTCGCCGGCGACGGCGGTGGTTGTCGAGGATTTGGAGAAAGAGGGCGAAGACGCTTCCGTTATACAGTTAGTCAATCAAATAATCCGGGAAGCTTATTTGAAGCGCGCCTCGGATATTCATATCGAGCCTTACCGCAGCGGCGTGCGTTTCCGGTACCGGATCGACGGAGTTTTAGTGGATGCGCATATGCCGCCGCAAATCAATACGTTTATCACGCCGATTTTGACCCGTATTAAATTAATGGCGAATTTGAATATTGTGGAACGCCGGGTGCCGCAGGACGGCCGGGCGGTGGTCAGGCTCCAGGATCAGAAATTCGATTTGCGCATCTCCTGCATTCCGACGCCGCATGGAGAAAGTATCGTGATTCGGATTTTGCCGACCGGCATGATGTTCAGCTTAGACGGATTGGGGTTTTCGCATGATGAGCAGGCGGTTTTTGAGCAGCTCATCCGGCGGCCGCACGGAATAATTTTTTTGACCGGTCCGACGGGCAGCGGCAAAAGCACAACGCTCTACGCCGGGTTGGCATATATTAATAAACCGGATATTAAAATTATAACCATCGAAGATCCCATTGAGTATGAAGTCGAAGGTATTACCCAGATTCAGGTCGTGCCGGACGTGGGGTTCGATTTTGCCCGCGGGTTGCGCAGTATGCTGCGGCATGATCCGGATGTGATGATGGTCGGCGAGGTACGGGATAAGGAAACGGCGGAAATCGCCATTCGGGTCGCGCTGACCGGGCACCTGGTGTTGTCCACGTTGCATACGAATGATGCGGCCAGCGGCGCGACCCGTTTGATCGATATCGGGGTGGAGCCCTATCTGGTCGCCTCCAGCGTCGACGCGTTTATCGCGCAGCGTTTGCTGCGGCTGATCTGTCCGCTCTGCCGCGCGGAAGAACTGCCGCTGTTACCGGCGTTGAGCCGGCAGATGAGCCGTGAACTCGGCGCGCATGCGCCGCAACATCTGCGGGTGTATCGCGGCCGGGGATGCGCGGAATGCGGCCAGAGCGGATTTAAGGGGCGTTCGGCAATTTATGAAATATTAACGGTCAATGAGCCGCTGAAACGATTGATCACCGAAAAAGCGGCTTGCGACCGGATCAAAAAAACAGCGATGGAACAGGGCATGCGCACGCTGCGGCAGAGCGGTTGGATGAAGGTGGTGGCCGGTATGTCGACGGCGGATGAAATCGCGCGGATGACGCCGGCGGACGAAGGCGGAGCGGATGCGACGCCGGAAAATTCTGGGGCGGATGCGGCGCCGGCCGTCACGCTGTCCGTGGGGATCGATGCCGTGCACGGCACAAAGCCCCTGCCGCCGGGCCCGGTGAATTTAAAACAAACGGAATTGATCGGCGAGGGCGGCGAATTTACGCCGCCGCATCCTGCCGCGGCGGAGAAAGCGTTTAATCCGGCGGACCGCCGTATTTTTGAGCGGTTGGACGACGGCTTATTCGTGCGTTTTAAAATAGTCCGGACGAAACGCCTGCCCGCCGCCGAAGCACAGGCGGACTTCGAGCCGGAATACGCGGGATTGAGCCGAAATATCAGCGCCGGCGGCCTGCTGTTTACGACCACGGAGAATCTATCGATGGGCGGGATTATCGATATGGCGATTGAAATGCCCGATGGTGAAAAACCGATTCAATGTTTAGGGCGGGTCGTGCGGTCAACTGCCGTTGTCGCGGAAAAGGGGTATGACACCGCCATTTGTTTTCTCGACCTGCCGAACGCGGAGCGCGCCCGGATCAACCGGTATGTGCTGCGTTTAAGCAAGACAAAATAGGCGAGCGGAGGCGGCCGTTTGCCTGCGGGCAGGAACGGCGCCGGAGAACAGGGATGTCCGTATATCATTATCGCGCAAAAAAGAGCCCGACCGATGCGGTCAGCGGCCAATTGGAGGCGGCGTCGCGGGAAGAGGCGGTAGAAAAAATTATCCGCATGGGATATGTGCCGGTGCGCGTGGATGCGGAGGGGCAGCCGGGCGGTATCGCCGGTTCAGGCGCAATGCATGTTTCCGGTCGGGCGGTGACGCAATTTAACCACCAGTTGGCTGTTTTACTGAAGTCCGGCGTTCCGATTCTGAAAGCATTGACGATTTTAGCCGAGCAGATGCCGCAGCGCCGGCTGCGGCGAATTATCGACGATATCCGTGCCGATATGCAGACCGGCAAGCATTTTTCCGAAGCCTTGACGCGTTTTCCGGGATTATTTCCGGCGATGGAACGCGCGCTCGTGCAGGCGGGAGAGGCCGGTGGCAAGCTGCAGGAGGCCTTGGTGCGGATTGCCGAATACCGGCGCCGGCGGGAAAAATTGGCGGGGCGCGTCCGCGCCGCTTTGGCCTATCCGGTGTTCATGGCGGTAGTCGGTTGCGCGACCGTATTATTTATGCTGATGGTCGTTATGCCGCGCCTGTTGGTTGTCTTTGAACGTTTAGGACAGGATTTGCCGGCGCCGACGAAAGCGCTTTTGAAAATCAGCCACCTCTTAGGCCAGGGGCAGACCTGGGTGGTGATTGTTTTCGCCGTTCTGGCGGTGAGCGCGGCATTTTTTTATGGATTGCGGAGCGCCGCCGGACGGCGTGCGTGGGACGCCCTTGTGTTACGCTTGCCGGGGGTGGGAGGCGTTGCGCATAAACGCGACTTGGTAAGTCTGAGTTACACGCTGCAGATGCTCTTGGGAAGCGGACTGCCGTTTTTGCGGGCTTTGCAAATCAGCCTGGGCGGTTTGCGGAATTCGGTCCTGCAGGGCGAATTACGGCAGGGGATTCAGGCGGTTGAACAGGGGGCTTCGTTTGGCGACGTGCTGGATAAGTCGACGTTGTTCCCTCGGTTTATGGTCAATTTGGTCCGTGTGGGCGAAGAATCCGGCTATTTGGAAGAATCGCTTGCCGAGGTAGCGAAAACATACGAAGATGAAATCGGCGAGGCGCTGGAAATTTTTACCGGATTGTTGGAGCCGCTGATGATTTTGGTTATGGGGGCGGTTATCGGCAGTATGATTATCGCGATGTTGTTGCCGGTTTTTCAACTGAACATGAATGTGAGTTAGCCATGAGTGTGCCGGCGCGCCGGCGGCGCGTGTACAGCCTGCGCCCTGCGGCGCTGGGATGTTTTTTGTTGTGGGTCGGCGCGGCAGCCGCGCAGGCGGAATGGCTGCAACTGCGCGGCGATCATTTTATTGTGTATTATTCGCCGGCGCATCAACGGCCGGCGGAAACGAGCGGTAAGCGCGCGGAGGCATATTATTATTCTTTGGCGCAGGAATTGGGATATGCCCGTTATGATAATTTCTGGCAGTGGGAAAAACGGGTAAAGATCTATCTCTATCCGGACCGGGAGAGTTATTTGCAGGCGACCCGCCGGCCGGAATGGTCGCAGGGATGTGCCGATTATTCGCGGAAAAGTATCAGCACCTATGTCGGCGGCCATGATTTTTTGGATACGGTGCTGCCGCATGAAATCGGGCATTTGATTTTTCGCGATTATGTCGGGTTCACGGGGGATATCCCGCTCTGGTTGGACGAAGGCGTGGCGCAGTGGGCGGAGCAGGCGAAAAAAGACGAACGGCGCGCGCTTATGCGGGAGCTTGTGGCACAGGGGGTCGCGGTACCCCTGGTTCGCTTGACGGCGGCGAATGCACAGAACCTGCACGCGCAGGTCTTGATCGCCGTGCCGGCAACGGTAAGCGCGCGCGAGCAGTCCGGCCGCATTGTTACGGTCGACAATTTTTCACCGGTCGCTTTGTTTTATTTGCAGGCGTTTTCGTTGGTCGATTTTTTAATCCAGTCGCAGGGGGCTGCGGCGTTTACCGGTTTTTGCCGGCAACTGCGGGATGGAAAAAAGCTTGACGAAGCGTTGCGGTTTTCCTATCCGCTGCGGATACGCAGCTTGGAAGAATTGGAATACCAATGGCGTCAGGATATGCGGGAGTGATTGAATAAAGGACGGAGGATACTTGATGAAAAGACACGGTTTTACCTTGATCGAATTAATGCTGGTTGTCGTGATCATCGGCGCCTTGGCCGCTATGGTTTTGCCGCGGTTGGCCGGTCGTTCTGAGCAGGCGCGTACGGCGGCAGCCAAGGCGGATATCAGCGCCAATATTGCGACCGGGTTGAAATTATATGAGCTGGATAACGGCGCGTTTCCGACAACGGAAGAAGGCCTGAACGCTCTTTTGAATAAGCCGGTTTCGGCGCCGAATTGGAACGGCCCCTATCTTGAACGGCCGCCGGTCGATCCGTGGGGAAAACCGTACCAGTATAAATCGCCGGGGCAGCACCGGCCGCAGGATTATGATTTGTATTCGTTGGGTAGAGACGGGGCGGAGAGCCAGGATGATGTGGTTAACTGGAATTGAACGCGCCGCGTGCCGCGGCATGACCTTGGTTGAGTCGCTTTTGGCGGTGGCGATGCTCGGCGTCGGTTTGATTATTATCGTGGGGGCGTTGTTGAATTGTCTTGACGCGGCGGCGGTATGTGCGCAGCGGCTGTGCTCGTCCGATGTGCTCAGCCGCGCCGTCGCGGAGGCGCAATTGTCTTTTGAACAGCAGGTGTCCGCGGGCGGAGCAGCGGCGCAGACCGGATCCCGGCAGATGGTGAACCGAGTTTTTTTTTGGCAGGTACAACCGGATCGTTATGATGAACTGTCCGGAGTTGCCGCGGTGCAGTGTTCCGTGCAGTGGCAGCACAGTCGCCGGCGCTTCCAGATAGGACGGCCGGTGAGTTTGCTGCGGCAAACCGCCTTCCCGGAGGCGCGGTGAATAGGCTGCAGAGGACAGCGGCCGCGCGCGGTCGAAATGCGGCAGCGGGATTTACCGTCGCGGAATTGCTGGTCAGCGCGGTGATTACGGTTATTGTCGGGGCAGCGGTATACGCGGTTTTATCGAACGCGATCACGATTTGGCAGAAAGCGCGTGTCGCCGCCGAGTTGATTGATTGGCGTTTGTTGACGGACCGTTTGGAAACAGACCTGCGCAATGCCGTGGTGTACTCGGCGATCGAATGCCGGGGAACGGCGCAGGGAATCAGCTTCCCGGCTGTTGTCGGGTTCGGCGGCGAGGCGAGGGTTGTCCGCCTGGAATATGTTTTTCTGCCGGAGCAGAAAATTCTCCGCCGCCGCGTGGATGCCGGCGGCGAAGCCAAGCCGCGGGTATCGGAATCAGCGGCAGTGCGTAATCTGGACGCCTGCGCGTTTTCCTATGCGTTTGTCGATGCGCAGCAGTCGGAGCTGGTCTGGTCAACGGCATGGCCGCCGGAACGTTCCGGTTATGGCGCGCCCTTTTATCCCCGCGCCGTGCGGGTGAGCGCGCATACCGAGTTTAACGGCCGGCCGGAGATCTTTGAGCGGATGGTTTTGATTCCGGCGGGGCAGCAATGGTAAGCGGAGGCCGCCGCCGGCGGGGCAGTGTGTTTATTTTGACGGTGTGGATGGTCGGGGTGTTGGGTTTTTTTGCCGTTTCGGTGGGGGTGTCGGTGCGGGCATCGATTGATGCCGTGCGCCGTTTGGAATTGCGGGAACGGCTCTATCGCGCGGCGGAAGCCGGGATCCATGCCATGGTGCAGGAAGTTGTCCAGGCGGCAAGGGAAGAGCGTCCGCCGGCGTTTGGGTTGGCTGCCGCCGGCGGACGGCAGTGGGATATGTTGCAGGTTTCGTGCGGCGCATGGCGGCGAAGCGCCGATTATCTGCCGGGAGGCGGATCGGAAAATTTTTGGTGGCCCGGCGCGCAGGATGAAACCGCAAAATTAAATATCAACACTGCTCCGCCGGAGACGTTGCAACGATTATTGGTGCTGGTCGGCGGACGGGATATGAATTCCGCGCAGCGGCTTGCCGCGGCGATTGTTGACTGGCGCGATGCGGATGAACAGCCGTTGACACAGGGCGCGGAATCGTCGTATTACCGTCGCCTGCCGGTTCCTTACGCGTGCGCGGACGCGCCGTTTTCGGCAGTCGAAGAATTGCGGTTGGTGCGGGATGCCGACGCAGCGGTGCTGAATCGCATCCAGCCGTATATTACGATTTACGGCAGCGGCGCCGTTAATCTGAATGAGGCAGCGGCGCCGGTGTTGGCGGCGTTGGCCCTGGGGGATTCGCTGATTAGAAAAATTATTCGGTTTCGATGCGGGCCGGACGGGCTGTTTTTGACCGAGGATGACCGCCGCTTTTCCGCGGCAGCCGCGATTGTCCCGGAATTAAGCCGGATTGAAGCGTTGACGCCGGACGAAGCGTCGATTTTAAGCAGGGCCGTAGCCGACAAAATAGTCGGCGTCGCTTCGGCGTGGTTTTATTTCGACAGTACGGCGGTTCAGCCGGAGAGTGGAGCCGCCTGCCGGATTACTAGCGTGTTTGAACGGCGTCGCGGCGCGGAAGGAAACCCGCGGATGCAGATGAAGCAGTGGCGAACCTTTTTTTTACACGAGGGGAATTCTGCGGCGCGCGGCGGCGCCGGTTCCTTGCGCGGAGAGCTATGAAACGGGGCGTGGAGTGGATCGCGGTCGATATCGGGGAACAGTATTTTTTTCTGGCTCATGTGCAGGCGGCCGGCGGTAAGCATTCGGTGCGGCATCTGTTTTTTTATCCGGTGAAGAAAGGCGCCGCCGAAGAAGAAATTGCGGCAATGATCCGCACGACGGTTACCGGTTTGCGCCTGCAGACACGGCCGCGCGTGGTGGCGGTTGTTCCGCTTTCGCACACGATTACGCGGAATTTGGAAATTCCTTCCCTTGATCCGCGCGAAATAAAAGAAATTATCGATCTGCAGGCCGGCCGGCATACGCCCTATAGCCGCGAGGAAATCATTGTCGATCATTTACCGCTGGGTATGTATCGCCAGAATTATACCCGGATACTTTTGGTTATTGTCAACCGGGCCGTAGTTCGTCGCTATTTGAGTATTTTGGAAAAAACCGCACTGGCGCCGGAGCAATTGCTGTTTGCGCCGGAAGCAATGAGTGCGCTTGCCACGCAGCAGCTTAAGCCGGCGCAGCGCCGCCAGCCGGCAGCCGTGCTTCATCTTGACGCGCGCGGCGGTGATTTTTTTGTCGCCATCCGCGGCATGCCGGTTTTCAGCCGGCATATACCCGCGGTGTTGCCGACAGCCGCCGAGGCGTATAATTCTTTTTTCGAAAAACTGGGCGAAGAAGTGAAACGTTCTCTGGATACCTATCAATCCGAGGAGATCGACCGCGTACCCGTGCAAATGCTTGTCTGCGGCGCGTTGGACGCATTGCCGGCGGATACGGCGGCGCGGCTGGCGGCGGCGATTCAACTGCCGGTGCAGGCAGTTTCCTATGTGCGGCTGATGCCGTTGCATGCGGAGGCCGCCGGCGCGGTCAATCTGGCGGCGGGCAATTCTTTTCTGCCGGCGCTGGCCGGAGTCGTTTGTCCGGCGGCGCGGAAAATAAATTTACTGCCGGAAGAGATTAAAATTAAACGGGCGCTGGAAGACCGTCTGCAGGCTTTGCTGAAAACCGGGGTGTTTTCTCTGTTGCTGGCGGTCATGTTGAGCGGTTTTTTTCTGACGCGGCTGTATGTCAAAGCGCTGACGCTGGAGCGGTTGCGCCGGGAAGTCTCCCGGATGAGTGCGGAAAGCGATGTGTTAGTCAAAGCCTTGGAGCGGTTGCGCATCATTAAAGCTTTTTTGCGGGAGCGGGGGCAGGTTTTGCAGGTAATCTGCGCGCTGGCAGACATCTTGCCGCAACGCGTATTTTTAAGCGACGTCAAGCTTGATGCGCAGAATACGTTAATGCTTAAAGGTTCGGCGCGGGCGATGTCCGACGTTTTTTCTTTTGTGGCGTCCTTGGAACAGTCGGAATTTTTCCGGAACGTACAGACGAATTACACCTCGGCGCGCAAGCAGGATGGTGAAGATTGGGCGGATTTCGGGATTAGTTGTGTTGTGCTGAGGCCGGCGCAGGGAGTAACGACGGATGAATAACGGGTTGTGGTGGCAGAAGTTATCCCCGCGCGAGAAAACAATTCTGACGGTTTCTCTGGCGATCGTTTGTGCGGCGGTTATCGATCGCGCGGTCATCGGCCCCTTGGCGGCGAAAATGAAAGAATTGGACGCGCATATCGCCCAGGC
>JAMWCB010000057.1 GCA_023819605.1 Candidatus Omnitrophota bacterium | reverse complement strand
GACATCAAGACCATGCCGGATAAGTTGGCGAAATTGGAAAATGAAAATGAGCGGTTGCGGATGCAGAATGCCACCCTGCATTATAATTTAGGCGTTTTTCACACGCAACGGCAGGAATATATGCAGGCCATCGAAGAGTTCCAGCAGTGTTTGAAATTTAATTCTGCGGATTCGAGCGCGCACTATAATTTGGGAATAATTTACTCCCGGTATATCATCGACGAAGCGAAAGCGGTGCTTCATTTCAAGCATTATTTGTCGCTGTCGCCTCAGGATAAAGATGCGCAGCGCGCCAAGGAATATATTTTGTTGTGGGGAGCAAAAGAAAACGTCAAATAAATGATGATTAATCGGTGGGGGATAATTATTGTTTTTGCGGGGCTGGTCGCCGGTCGCAGCCACGCCCAGAATGCGGAAGTCGCGCAGTATGCCGCATTGCCGAAACCGGCGGAGAACCTGGGTACCGTCAGCACGTTTTCCTCCGGCCAACTGTCGGTTTCGTTGGATTTTCGCGATATCGATATCCGTGACGCCCTGCAGTTTCTCGCTAAAAAAGCGAATTTAAATATCGTGCCGACGAACCAGGTTGCCGGCCGGGTGACGTTGATGATCGAAGCCGCTCCCCTGGAAGACGTGTTTGAAATAATGATTCGGTCCAACGGATTGGCTTATGAAAAAATCGGCAGTATCTATAATATCATGACGGAAAAAGAGTATGCCGCGCGGTACGGCCGGGCGTTCGGCGATTTGCGCCAGGTGCGCGTGTTTCATTTAAAATATGTAGTGCCGGAGCAGGCGCACGCGATTATCGATTCGTTGAAAAGTTCCGTGGGTAAAGTTTTGCTTGATTCGGAAGCCGGCGTCATCATGGTTTTGGATACGCCCGACCGTTTAGCGGAACTGGAACAGACCTTGAACGCGCTGGAGAAAAAAACGAGCATGCAGATTTTTTCATTGCGCTATGCCAATGCCGAAGACGTCGCCAAGCAAATGCGCCAGCAACTGGATATGAAAAAATTGGGTTTTGTCCGCGCCGACGCCCGCACCAATCAGGTTATCGTGCAGACGCTGCCGGATCGAATGGCCGATGTGGAGCGCGTTATCGCCGGGCTTGATCAAAAGACGCGGGAAGTATTGATCGAAGCGCGGATTATTCAGATAAAGTTGAATGATTCGTTGAGTATCGGAGTGGAATGGGAAGGGTTGTTCAATATTTCCAAAAAATACGGCATGACCTATCTTGGTTCATATCCGCTCAGCGCCGTGCAGAAGTCGAACGCGGACTGGCAATCACGGAAAGATACGGTGAACAGCGTCGGTTATGTCGGCGCATATCCGTTCAGCGGCACGACCAGTAATTATGCCGGTGGGGCCCGCAGCATCGGCACGGAACAGATGCATTTGGGCGTCGTGGGGAAGAATGATTACGATGTCATGATCAATTATTTAAAAAGCCTCGGGGATGTGAAAATTTTATCCAATCCGAAATTGGCCGTGACGAATAATCAGGAAGCGCGTATTCATGTCGGCGAACGCCAGGCGTACATTACCACTACGACTACCGCCGGCCAAACGACGACGACGGTCGCCGAAGCGGTGACTTTTATCGATGTCGGCCTGCAGTTATTCATTACGCCGACGATTAATGACGAAGGGTTTGTGACGTTGAAAATCAAACCGGAAATCAGCAGCGTCATCGGCGCGCTGGAAACTGGGCAGAATAATAGAATTCCGATCCTCGATACTTCCACCGCGGAAACGACGGTGATGCTCAAGAGCGGCGCGACCGTGGCGGTCGGCGGCCTGCGGCGGGAAGAACAGGGCACCATTTCGCGCCACGTGCCGTTTTTGGGAAAAATTCCGGTGCTCGGCGTTCTGTTTAAACAAGAGACGAAAACAAAAATTCGCAGCGAATTGCTGGTGATGGTTACCGCCCAGATCATCGAAGGCGATGAATTGGTCACCGGAGAACCGCGCCGTTTTGCCGACCAGCCGGAGAGTGAGTATAAAGACTATAAACCGCTCACGTACGAATCGGATTTAGCGGAATATGAAAAAACACGGCAGATACGGGAAAAGGGCTATCAATTGTATCCGGAATTGCGCGCGGCACCGAGCGATGAGCCGGAGATAAAACCGATGAAGGATTAAACGATGAAATGGATACGGCTGGTATTAGCCTGCTGCTGCGCGCTGATCCGCGTGCTGCCGGCGGGGGCGCAGACGCCGGAAGACTATGAGAAAATGAAGGCCGCATATGAGGCCGCGGCGCAGGACCGGGATAATTTGCGGGCGCAGGCGCAAATTCTTTTGCAGTATAAAGGAGATATCGCCGCCATGCAAAAGCAGCGGGAACAAATGAACGCCGAGCGCGCCGCCTGGGAACAGGAAAAACAGGATTTGTTGCGCAAAGCGTCTTTGTTTCAGGAGAAAATCGATTCGCTGCAGGCAGCGGTCAAAGACGCCGAAAAACGCGCTTTTGATTTAGAACAGGAACGCGATCAGGCAAAACAAAAAATTACCGCGGCAAAAGGCGATGTCTTGGTGATTGGGAATTTACAGCAAAAAATCAAAGATCAGCAGCAGCGCTTGCGCCGGGCCGAGCGGGATAGCGGCGTGCTTAAAAAGAAAATGGACCGCGCTCTGGAAAATCTGGCGAAACAGAAAATTGTCGAACAAACCGTGCGCGAACAATTAAAGGAAAGCAACGAGAAATATCAAACCGCGCTTGAAGATAACAAAGCCCTCTTGCGCAAGCTGGACGAGCAGCCGAAACAATACGCGGAATTGGCGCGGGAGCATAAAATCTTGCTGCAGCGCACCGGAACAATGCATTACAATCTGGGGGTTTTTTATACTAAAAATAAAGAGTTTCCGCGCGCGATTACCGAGTTTGAGAAAGCGGTCGAGCTCAACGACGCCGATGCGCAGTCTTTCTTTAATTTAGGGTATATCTATGCCGAATATTATGAAAACCGTCCGAAAGCTATCGAGAATTTTCAAAAATATTTGGCATTGGCGAAAAAGGGGGACAAGGATATTGATTGGGTTAAACGATATATTTTAACCTGGCAGACTTGGGAAGGCAAGCGTTCGGTAAAATAGCCTTTGCGTTGCGTGTATGGTATAATGAGGCAATGTTTGCAATCGTAAACCGAATGATCCGGGACGCAAATATATGAACGGTATGAAAGAATCAAGCGAGGGAGGTAGTATGAATACTGCGGTGCATTTTTTTCTGGTGATGGGCATAATTGCGGCGGTTGCCGGGGCAACAGACGCCTACGCGCTGTTTTCCAAAAAAAGTAAAGCAAATGCCGCGGCGCCTGCCGCTGTGGAAAAATCCGCCGCGCCGGCAAAATCTCCGGCCGCGCCGGTGCCGCCGGCGCCGGAGAAGAAACCGGATGTTCCCGCGGCCGCACCGCACACGGAAACGGCGGTGGAATCCGCGCCGGCGCCGCAGCCGGCCGCCAAAAGCGCCGATCCGGCCAAGAAAGCGCGCGAGGCAAAGCGCGCGCAACTGGAAAAAACCCGTTGGGAAATAGAATTGATTCCGCTGTCCGGAAAAGGTGAACATAGCCAGGATGCCTTGGTATTTGACAACAATCAGGTTTATTCCGAAAACGGCCAGAACCGCGGGCTGCCGGCGACCAATTACACGTTGAGCCTGCAGGAAGAGCAGCTGATCTGGGAAACGATGCAAACATCGAGTAAAGGCGAGACCGTGTTTTGGCGCGGTGAAATGGATGCGCCGATGAAGGAAATGCGCGGGGTGATGAGCTGGCAGGTTGAGCCGGGAAAGTCTGCGGATTATTCGTTTATCAGCCGGAAAAAGACGGCAGTCACGCCGAGCGATAAATAAATACGCCGGCGCGCGGTTTTGACCGGACGGGAAGGCTGGTCAAGGTTCGCGGCAGTAGCGCTGGTAGCGGCGTGCGTTGCGGATGGGGGATGAAGGGGTGCCGTCGGTAGGGGCGAATTTCGTTTACTGTATAGGTAGTTTTCCGATCGTCAAAGGCCGAAGTGGTTTTTGACCCGTTCTGTTCATTTTATCCGCTCATAGTAAAAAAGAGGTTGCGGTAATGAATACTATTTTTAAGGTTTTTGCGGCGGCGACAGTTATTTTATTGATTCTCAACGCGTATATTTTAGGCCGTTTGCAGGTAATGCTGAAGAAAGCGGACACCTTGCAGGTTCAAAACAGCACTTTGCAGAATGAGCGGCAAAGCCTGCAAAAACGGTTTGATGCGGAGCGGGAAAAATGGCAGGGGACATTTCAGCGGATTCAGAAGGAATTGGACGGTCTGCAGGATGTGCAGCAATTGAAAGCCGATTATCAGCAAAATCAGGCCAGACTGGCGAGTTTTTCGCAGGAGTTTGAAAAAGTAAAAGCGGAGAAAGTGTCCCTTGAGGAAACCAATCTTCGTTTGAATAACCGGGTCAACAGCCTGACCAACGAATTTACCAAAACAATCAATGAATTGCAACAGACGCGCGAGCAATTGTCCGGTATTCAGAACGACAAGTTGATCCTCAATTATCAGGAAAAATTGGCGCAGACCAAAAAAGCGATGGAGACTAAAGACGGTGAAATCGACAAGCTGCGCCGGTCATTGAATGAGTTTCAGACCGGCAGCCGTACTACGGAAAAACAAGTACGACTGTTGGAAAAAAAGTTGCGTAAAATGGAAAAAGAAAAGCAGGCGCTGTCCGACCGGCTGCAGAACGCGCGTATGGAGTACACGAAACGAGCCGAACCGGTATCGGCGCTGCAGGAGAAAGTGAAATCGCTGGAATCGGAATTGGCGGCGCAGGCCGCAAAACGAGTGGCGCTCGAGCGGGATCTGGAACGGGAACGAAAAAAAAGCGCTTTAGTGGAGGAACGTTTCGCGCAACTGCAGAGTTCCTTGGTCGGCTTGCAGCAGCAGGCCGGCGAACAATTGGTGACGGCGCAGGATAAATTGGCGCGCTACGAGGTGCTGAAAGCCGAAAATGATAGCCTGCGCGCGCAATTGGCGGATGTCGATACGCGGATGAAAGAGCAGGCGCGGGAACGGGAGACGCTGCGGCTGCAATTGGAAGCGTTGCGCAAACAGATGTCCGGACAGGAACAGGAGAAATCCCTGGTTTCCGGACAGATTGCCGGGTTGATTGAGCAGAAACAAAAATTAGAACGGCAGATCGAGGATCAGTCCGGTAAATTTTCCGGGCTGGAAGCGGATTTGCGCGCGTTTCGCGATAAGAGCGCGGCATTGGAGCGTTTGCAGCAGGAAAAATCAGAATGGGAAAGCCGGCTTGCCGCAATGCGTGATGATCTGGCGAGAAAAGAAAAGGAAATATCCCGCTTGGAAAAAGATAAAGAGGAATTGCGCGAATTGAAGGAAGTGATCGCGCCGGACCAAGCAAAAATGAAAGAGATGGAGGATAAGCTCAGCCAGGCGTATGTGATGTACGATACGGCTAAAACGCAGCTGGTTAAATTAACGGAAGTGTTGATGCGCAAGGAACTGGAAATTGAAAAATCCAGTGATAAGATTTCCGCGTTGGAAAAAGAATTGGAGGCGATGAAAAACGCCTCCGCCAATCAGTCCTTGGAAAAAGCCCAGAATTTGGAAATGCTGAAGGGGCGGGTCAGCGCGCTCAACGACGCGCTGTTGGAAAAGGAAAAAAGCCTGCGCCAGAAAGACGAGGAAATTAGCCGATTGCGCGGCATCAGCGTGGATTTGGATCAGCGTATTGCCGGCCGGGAAAAAGAATTCGATGAGGCGAAATCGTTGTATGATAAGCTGCGGACGCAGATGATGGAAATCACCGAACTGCTCGCGCGGCGGGAAAGCGATTTAGTGCGTTCGAATCAGGAAATCGTCTCCCTGCGCAACGATTTGGCTTTGTTGCAGACAGATTTGCGCGTGAAAAAGCAGGAATTGGATGATCTAAAAGTTCAGCAAAGCAGGACGATAGAAGATTTAGCGCGGGCGACGAAAATGAACATCACGCTGCAGGAAAATCTCGTCGAATTATATGAGCGCGGCGCCGGCAAAGCAGGGGCAGTGCCGGCGGCAGCGGCGCGGAAAACGCCGGAGCAGGAGCGCGCTGAGCAGTTGCGCAGAGAAGTAGAGTCCCTTTTAGCGCGTTGATCGGCGCAGCGCGGCGGTGCGTCCGATAAAAAATTACAGGATACAGGGTGCCTGGTATGAACGACGGCGCACGGAGCGCGATCATGGCGTTGTGTATTGCGGTTGCCGGCTGCGGCACGGCGGCGCGCGCCGCGGATGATCCGTTCGCGGCGGCGCGCGATGCCTATGCACAGGGATTGCGGCTGTATGACCGGGGCGATTACGCAGCGGCGTCCGAGCGGTTCGAGCAGGCCAAAACATTATTCCGGGTTGTGCCGGAACAAGCGTACCGGCGCGGCGAGCAGCTCTATGCCGCAGGCAGATATGCGGAAGCTGAAGCGGCATTTGCCGCGGCGAAGCAGGCGCATGAAAAATTTGTCGAATTGACAGCGGCTTTTCCGGCGCAGCCGGATGTCGTGCCGTACCGTGAAGATGACGCGCAGCCGGGCAGTTATTCTGTGCGCCGCGGCGACGCGCTATTCGTGCAGATTCGCGGCCGCGCAGAATTCTCCGGCGATTGCCCGGTGAATAATGACGGCAGTTTTAAAATTCCGGGCTACGGCGCGTTTAAGGCGGCGGGGTATACCCTGGGGCAGGTCGAGCAGCAGATTGCCACAGCGCTTTCGCCGGCAGCGTCGCCACGGGTTCGCGTGAGCGCGTTTGGCGAGGGTTTGGTGATCATCAACGGGGCGGTTCGATTCCCGGGGGCGTATCCGTTGACAAATAAGCGGCCGGTGCGCGATTTGATTGCGCTGGCTGGCGATTATGCCGCGCCGGCTGCCGCGGATTCGGTGATTATTGTGCGCGGCGGCTTGCGCCGGCCGGTGGCGCAACGCATAGACTTATCCATGCGTACGCCCGGGAAAGACGACAATGTGTTCCTTGCTTCCGGGGATATCGTTTTTGTGCCGGCGCAGCCGGTTGCCGATCCGAAAGCTATGCTCCCTCAAATAGTCGAACCGGTCGCGGCCGGCAAATTCACCGTTTTTGCCGGCGCCGCGGTGCGGTAGCTTTTCAAAGCAACGTGCTGGCCAGATCGGCCAGTTCCGAACGTTCGCCTTTTTCCAGGTTGATGTGCGTATAGAGGTTTTGGCCCTTCATGCGGTGAATGAGGTAGCTCAGGCCGTTGGAATAGGTGTTCAAATACGGATGGTCGATTTGGAAAATATCGCCGGTAAAGACCATCTTCGTCCCTTCGCCGGCGCGGGTGATGATCGTTTTTACTTCGTGCGGCGTCAGGTTTTGCGCTTCATCGACAATGAAAAACGTATCGACTAAGCTGCGCCCGCGGATATAGGAAAGCGGCGCGATGACCACGCGTTCTTCTTCAAGCATTTTTTGAATTTTTCGATTTTTCGATTTCGATTCCCAAAATTTATTTTTGATGACGCCGAGATTGTCATAGAGCGGTTGCATATACGGATCGAGTTTTTCTTCGACCGTTCCCGGTAAAAACCCCAGGTCGCGGTTGCTCAAGGGGACAACCGGCCGCGCGACATAAATTTGCGCGTAATCTTTTTTGTTTTCCAATGCGCCGGCCAGCGCGATGAGCGTTTTTCCGGTTCCGGCTTTCCCGGAAATCGTGACTAACTTAATGTCCGGGTTGACCAGCGCGTCGATGGCAAATGTCTGTTCGGCGTTGCGCGGCGTGATCCCGGCGGCCGCGATTTTTTTGATTCCTTTGATCTTTTTCAGCCGCGGGTCAAAACGAGCCAATGCCGATTTTTTTCCGTTGCGCATGATCACGTATTCGTTGGGCAGCAGTTTCTTCGGCGCCGGGAGCATGTCCACGTCGATTTCGTACGGTTCGGTGTACATTTGGATAATCAATTCTTCGGAAACGTCCTCTTCCACGCGGTAGCCGGTATAAAGTTCGGTAATATCCTTGACATGGTCGGAGGTATAGTCTTCGGCGATCAGCCCGACAGCTTTTGCTTTCATCCTTAAATTGACATCTTTGGAGACGAAAATAACCGTCTGTTCCGGGTATTCGCGGGCCAGGCAATAGGCAATATTCAAGATGAGGTGGTCGGGAATACCGCTGGCGAAATTGAAGGCGAGGTCTTCGTGGAAGGACTGTCCGAGCTTAATAATGATGTTTCCCAATCCCGGGCCGATCGGCACGCCTTCGCTGAAAATTTTATCGCCGCTGAGCTCGTCGAGCGCCCGCACGAATTCGCGCGCGTGAAAATTTAGAGTTTCGTTGCCTTTTTTAAATTTGTCCAATTCTTCGAGGACCTGGATGGGAATAACGATATCGTTATCTTTGAAGTGATATAAACAAGAACTATCGTGGAGAATGACGTTGGTGTCAAGGACGAACAGTTTTGTTTTTTTTTCGGCCATATTATTTTTTGCGGCAGAGGCGCGGCCGCAAAAACACACCACCTCCTCACTATAAGTATACCTGTTTTTGCGGCGCTCAACAACGCAAATGAGCGCGGGAATTCCTGATGTCTGCGGCGCAGACCGGTTAAAAAAGGCGCTGTGCGCCTGGCCGGTTTATGATAGTATACAGATGAGGCAGGAACGTGCGGAGCAGTGATGTTATGAAAGAGCAACCAGAAAATATCTGGCAGCGTTTTTCCGCCGCGGCGGATACCGGTGCGGCGCGGACCGCGTTGTATATTCCCCGTGACGGCCAGTGGCAGCCGATCAGCTATCGGCAGTTATTTCAGGACAGCCGCCGGGTTGCACAGGCATTGCAGCACCGGTCCGTCAAGGCGCGGGATCGCGTGGGAATTCTTATGGAGCCGGGCCGGGAATGGGCTTCTGCGTACCTGGGGATTCTATCCGTGGGCGCATGCGCGGTTCCGCTGGATACGCAATCCAGTGCGCGGGATATCCGGATGTTTTTATCCGATGCCGCGGTGTGCGGTTGTTTCTTGAGCAGCGCGGTATCTGCGGCGCATGCGGCGATGTTTGCCGCCCTGTCTTCGCTGCGCTTTTGTGTGATCGCCGCTGAACATGTCCCGGCCGGTATGAACGGAAATGTCGCGGTGTTGGCCTGGCCGGAGTTTATGTCCGCGGGCGGGGAATGTACTTTGGCCCCAGCCGTGGACGGCGCCGCGACGGCTTCTTTGATTTACACCTCGGGCACCACGGGGATTCCCAAAGCGGTTATGCTCACGCATGCGAATTTTTTAAGCAATGTGCGCAGTATTCGTTCGTTGGAACTTGTTTCTGAGCGCGACGTTTTTTTGGCGCTGCTGCCGTGGCACCACAGTTTCCCGTTCATGGTAACGCTCCTGATTCCATTGCTCAGCGGCGCGTCAATCGTCATTGCGGGATCCTTGCGGGGAGAAGATATTGCCCGCAGTATGCGGGAAACCGGCGTAACCATATTGGTTGCTGTGCCACAATTAGTGGCGATGCTCGCCCGGAATATCGAACAGCGAATAAACGCACTGTTTTTCCCGGCCGCGTGGGGTGTACGAAATATAATCCGCCTGTGCGGCGCGGTGCGGCGCCGCAGCCGTTTTAATCCGGGGCGCGTGCTATTTTCAACCCTGCACCGGCGTTTTGGCCGGCAGTTGCGTTTTATCGTCTGCGGCGGCGCTAAAATGCCGGTCGCGGCGGCGGAGGTATTGTCGGCTACTGGTTTTACCGTCGTCGAAGGGTACGGCTTGACGGAAACCGCACCGATTGTCACGCTGAACCCGGTATCGAAAATCCGGCTTGGTTCTGCCGGCACGGCGGTTCCTGGTGTGGAGGTGAAGATCGATCAGCCGGATACCGGCGGCTGCGGCGAGATTTTGATTCGGGGCGGCAATGTGATGACAGGCTATTATCAGCAGCCGGGCTTGACCGCGGAAGTCATGCGGGATGGCTGGTTTTTGTCCGGGGATATCGGGCGCCTTGATCGAAATGGTTATCTTTGGATTACCGGTAGAAAAAAAGAAATCATCGTATTAAGTTCCGGGAAAAATATTTATCCGGATGAGCTGGAAGCGTTTTATGCGGAAATACCGTTCATTCAAGAAATCTGTATTTTTGCCGTTCCCGGTATCGGGGAAGAGGAGCGGTTGCACGCGGTGCTTGTGCCGGATTTGGAGTATTTCCGCAAAACCGGGGAGGTGAATATCCGGCCGGTGCTCTGGTTTCATTTAGAAAACCGCGGGCAGGAGTTGCCGCCGTACCGGAGAATCAAAGGTGTGACGATTGCCACGGAGCCGTTGCCGCGCACGCGTTTGGGTAAATTGAAGCGCTTTGAAATTCGGCAGCGCTATGCGCCTTTATCCCCGGAATCATCTGCGCAGCCGCAGGCGGCCGGCGCGTTGCCGGTATGCGGGCTTTCATCGGCCGGCGCGCTCATTTTCGCGGAAATACAGCGCCAGGTGCGCATGAACCGACCGATCCGTTTGGAAGATAATCTGGAGTTGGACTTAGGGATTGATTCTCTGGGACGGGTTGAACAACTGGAATTATTGGAAAAGCGCTTGGGAATTTCTATCCCGGATGATTTATTGACGCGGGTATTTACCGTTCAGGAATTGATTCAGGCGATTGAAGCGGCGATCGCCGGCGCGGTGGTGGATGACCGGCAGTTGGGTGTTGCGGTAGAGCGCGGTGAGCTTTGGGCGGACGTTTTATCCGCGCCGCCCGCAGCGGATATTATTAAAAATATCCCGCTTTCGCCGGATTTCTTTTCCGTGGCGGCGACCCAGGCGGCATACGGTTTCTGTCGGCTGGCCTGCGCAATCGGATGGCGATTACAGGTAAGCGGCCGGCAACATCTGCCGCGTCGCGGCGCATTTCTGCTCTGCCCCAATCATGATAGTTATTTAGACGGGTTTTTGGTTGCCGCCGCGCTGCCCGCGGCGGTTTTACAGCGGTTGTTTTTCCTCGGCGCCCGTCCGTACTTTGAGCATCCGCTGGTGCGTCCGTTTATCCGTATTTTGCGCGTCATCCCGATCGATTCTTCCGCAAATTTGATTGAAACCATGCGCGCGTGCGCGTATGTCCTGGCGCAGCAGCGGGCGGTGTGTATTTTCCCGGAAGGCGGCCGTTCGATTGACGGCGAGGTAAAATCGTTCAAAAAAGGCATCGGAATTCTGATTAAGGAATTGGGTGTTCCGGCAGTTCCGGTGCGCATCTCCGGTTCGTTTCAAGCCTGGCCGCGCACGGCACGCCGGCCGCGGTTTTTTCCGATACGGGTGGATTTCGGCGCGCCGATTACCGCCGCGCAATTATGCGCGCCGGCGGAAGTGCGCGGCGCAGCGGATGAGTACGCGATAATTGCCGGGCGCGTGCGCGAGCAGGTACTGCGTCTGGGCGGCAGCAACAAAGGCTGAGTCTTGTGTTCCATCCAGAACAGCGATACAATAGAAGCATACGCGGTTATACCGGAGGAGGGCAGGATTATGCCGGATTGTTTGTTAAGTGTCGATTGTCCTTTTTTTAAAGGGTTGATCCGGCGTTCGCCGGAAGCAACCGAACGAATGAAAAAACGGTTTTGTATGGCTAATCCGGCGGAATGTGCGCGGTTGCGGGTATACAAGGCGAAAGGCAGGCATGCGCTGCCGTATGCGTTGATGCCGGATGATTATGAGCAGATGAACCAAATTTTGACTACCAAGGCGCAGGATAATTATCGCGGGCCGTCGCAGAAAAAAACATATATTGATTTAAGTTGAGGTGCGCGGCACGTATGCAGGGGGAGCAAACCAATGCACCGGATGGTTATGAGCGGCGTCAATATCCGCGGATCAACGCGTATGTGGAATATTCGGTGCTTGCCGCTGAGGCGGCGTATTCCCTGCAGGGGATAAAAAATTTCAGCGCCGGTGGCGTCGCTTTTTTTTCGCGTGAATTGCTCGCCGTGGGAACCGTCCTGCAGTTGGCCATGGATTTGCCGGATGATTCGCATATCGAAGCGACGGCAGAGGTGGTATGGGCGGCGCCGGTGCGGGTGTGCGGCGATCCGCGGCCGGCTTATGAAAGCGGGGTTATGTTTATTCAAATTAGCGAGACTGCCCGGCGCGCTATCGGCCGTTTTGTTTTTTTACGACTGGAACGGTGAGATGCCGATCATTGGTTCGGTTATCCGTCCGCCGGCAGAGGCGGATAGTTTTTTATTGCAGGTTACCGTCGGTTGTTCCGCGGCGCAGTGCGCGTTTTGCGCCGCTTATGCGGATAAATCGTTCTGCGTTAAACCGGCTGACGAAATTAACGCGGATATCCGGAATCAGGCGGCTCGTCATCCGTACACGCGCCGGATTTTTTTGCTCGACGGCGACGCTCTGGTGCTGCCGAATCGGCAGATTATTCCGATATTGCAGTCGTTGCGCGCGTCCTTTCCGACATTAAGCCGGATCAGCAGCTATGCCAACGCGTTCCACCTCTGCCGCCGAACCGAGCGGGAACTATCCGAATTGGCGGCGGAAAACCTGAAGCTGGTCTATGTGGGGCTGGAAAGCGGCGCGCAGTCAGTGCTCGACCGGGTGCGCAAGCGCGCGACGGTAGCGGAGTCGGTAGAGGGGGTGCGCCGCGCCGCGGCCTGCGGGATAAAATCCTCGGTCATGGTCTTGTTGGGGCTGGGCGGCAGGGAAGCCTCGGACGAACATGTCCGGGAAACGATCGACGCGCTCAACCGCATGCAGCCACGGTATCTTTCTTTGCTTTCGCTGATGCTCATCGAAGGCACGCCGTTGTTCCAGGCGGCAGGGCAGGGTTTTTTTACGCCGCTGTCCGACCGGGAAATGTTGCGGGAGACGCGCGCGCTGCTGGCCGGGCTGGAATTGGAGGGTACGGTGTTTACCTGCAATCACGCGTCGAATTTTTTGCCCCTGGCAGGACGCTTGCCGCGCGACCGGGAACGCCTGCTCAGCGAAATCGATGCGGCGCGCGCTGGCCGGATTGCGTTGCGTCCGGAATGGCTCAGAGGGCTTTGACCGGAGGAGTAATGGCGAAATTAAAACTCGATTTGCATGAGATATTTTCCGACGGTGCGTCGATCGAGCGCGCCCTGCGGGACATTATGGATGAAGCGATGCGGCGGCGCATTCCGCTGGTGGAAATCATTCCCGGCAAAGGCAGCGGACAACTGAAAAAGCACGTGCTGCGTTTTTTACAGAAACCTGAACAAAAGCAGCGGTATCACCGTATTGAAAAAGACGATAAAAATTTCGGCAGGATTTTTGTGCATTTCCGGCATGGATAAGAAAGGAAAGAACGATGGAACAACAATCGCTTGATTTTTTGCGGGGGCTTATCGAACATATCAGTCCCTCCGGTTATGAACAGGAAGCCGCGGCATTTTGGCGGCAGCGTACGGCAGCTTTTGCGCCGGAGGTGACCGCGGATGTCCATGGCAACAGTATTGCCCGCTTGAATTTTGAGCGGCAGCCGCGGGTGATGCTGGCCGGCCATATCGACGAAATCGGCTATATGGTACGCTATATCGATAAGGAAGGTTTTTTATATTTCGGCACGGTCGGCGGCATTGATCTGCACCTGGTTCCCGGTCAGCGGGTTTGGATCAAGACGCGGAAGGGGAAAATCCTCGGCGTCGTGGGGAAAAAACCAATCCATCTCATGGAGCCGGAAGAATTGAAGAAAGTGGTGACCATCGACCAGGTGTGGATCGATATCGGCGCGACTTCCGAGCAGCAGGCGCGCGAGATGGTGGAGATCGGCGATGTCGCGGTTCCGGCGCAGGGTTTTGAGCTGTTGACGGAAGACCGGGTTGTGGGGCGGGGTTTTGATGACCGGGCCGGCGCTTTTGTCGTCAGCGAGGTTTTGCGCTTATTGCGCGGGGAAAACTTTTCCGCCGCGGTTTTCGGCGTGGCTACCGTTCAGGAGGAGATTGGATTGCGCGGCGCCCAGACCAGCGCGTATGGTATTTCCCCGGATATCGGCATTGCCGTGGATGTGAGTTTTGCCACGGATTTTCCTTCCATCGACAAGAAGAAAACCGGGGAGATCAGCCTGGGC
>JAMWCB010000056.1 GCA_023819605.1 Candidatus Omnitrophota bacterium | reverse complement strand
TCTGGCCGAAATCAACACCACGGACATCAACATCATCACCATCGAAGACCCGGTGGAATACCAGATCCAGGGCATCGGCCAGATCCAGGTCAATCCCAAGATCAACCTGACGTTTGCAAGGGGACTCCGATCCATCGTGCGCCAGGACCCGGACGTCATCCTCATCGGCGAAATCCGCGATCCGGAAACCGCCGAAATCGCCGTGCAGTCCGCCCTCACCGGCCACCTGGTGTTCTCGACCCTGCACACCAACGATTCGGCCAGCGCCATCACCCGTCTGGTGGATATCGGCCTGGAACCGTTTCTGATCTCCTCGTCGGTGCTGGCGGTGGCGGCTCAGCGGCTGATTCGCGTCTTGTGCAACCACTGCAAGGTTCCCCATGCGCAGGACGATCTGGCCCGGCAACTTCGGGTCGGCCTGCCCCATCTGACCTGGCTGGAGCAGGATTCCTCGCGCTTGCCGCTGCTGGTTTTTGCCGCCGGCGGCGAAGAAAACTGCCGCGCTCCCGCGGCGGTGGTGATCAATGCCTGTGCAGTGACCGCAGCCGCGGAGCGCAAATGCCGCCGGTTGATCGCGTCGTTGCGCAAAAAACACCCGGCGGCGGAAATTATTTTGACCGGTTGTATTTCCGGAAAGATACCGGAAGCGGCGGCAAGCGGTGTGCGCATCGTTGCGCAGCCGGAAAAGATGCGGATTGCGGATTGGATAGCCGGCGCGCACGTTGCGCCGGAAGAGCCGTCAATCAGCGATTTTGCCGGGCACAGCCGCGCGTTCGTGAAAGTCCAGGACGGCTGCGACAATTACTGCGCGTATTGCGTCATTCCGTTTATGCGCGGCGCGCCGCGCAGCCGGCCGGCAGCGGCGGTGATTGCCGAGATCCGGCGTTTGGCGGCGCGGGGTTTTCAGGAAATAGTCTTGACGGGAATCAACCTCGGCGCCTGGGGAAGCGATTGCGTTCCGCGGCAATCGCTGTCATTTTTGCTGGCGCGCGTGGCTGAGGCGGTGCGCGTGCCCCGGCTTCGTCTGAGTTCGCTGGAGCCGGACGCGCTTTCCGGCGAACTGGCCGGGATTATCGCCGGCAACCGTATGTTTTGCCGGCATCTGCACATTCCGTTGCAGAGCGGCGACGATGAGATTTTAGGGAGGATGAACCGGCGGTATACGTTGCGGGATTATTTACGGCGCATTGAACAGGCGCGCCGCCGGATTCCCGAGGTCAGTTTTACCACGGACGTCATTGTTGGATTTCCCGGAGAGGAACAGCGGCAGTTTCGGAATACGCTGCGGGCTGTGGAGGCGGCGGGTTTTTTACGCGTGCATATTTTTCCGTTCAGCCCGCGGCCCCGGACAGCGGCGGCGGACATGCCGCGCCGGGTTCCGGCTGCGGAAATCACGGCGCGGCGGCAGGAATTGGCGGCGTGCGCCGCGGCGGCCGGTTTCCGTTATCGCGCCGGAATGGAAAATCGCAATTTTTTAGTGCTGTTTGAGACGGCGCGGCAGGGAACCTGGAGCGGCTACACGGATACGTATGTGCCGGTGCGCGTCCGCGCGGCGCAGGCGCTCCGTAACCGCCTGCTGCCGGTGCGCATTTCCACGGTCTCGGCGTCGGCGACCTGCGGCGAGTTATTGGAATGAACGATGCCGGCAAACATGGCTTGACATGGCGGCAAATAATGCTTGTCAGCGGTTGGCGAAAATGTTACACTACGAAGTGCCGCTTGAGCGAATACTGCGGGGATGGGGGCGGGGGGAGACGATCTGCAGAACGGATTTTTGTTGTACGATAAGGATATATGTTCCGTCATTTTTTCAGCACAAAACAACCGAACAGCGTTGGGCTTGATATCGGATATTCGAGCATCAAGTTGGTGCAGATTTCCCGTGCCGGCGGTTCCGTGCGGCCGGAATTAGTCAATTTCAGCATGAAAGCTATCCCCAGCCAGGATGCCAAGGATTTGGCGCCGGCGATTCAAGAGGTTATCGAGGCTGCCGGTATAACCACTCGCGCCGTGAATACTTCGGTTGCCGGGCAAATGGTGATTGTGCGGTATATTCAATTGCCGGTGATGACCCGTGACGAACTGGAAAAGGCGCTGCGTTTAAATGCCGGTAAATATATCCCCTTCTCGCTGGAAGAAGTCATTTATGATTTTCAAATTTTGGGCGCGCCGGCGAAAAATGATAAATCTATGCGGGTGCTCCTGGTGGCCGTAAAGAAAGAAATCATTCGTCAACATCTCGCCTTGCTCCAGGGCATCGGACTGGAGCCGCATATTATCGATGTCGATTCTTTTGCGATTGTCAATTCGTTTCAACTGGTCAGCCAGGAAAAACAGGGCACGATCGCGGTGGTCGATATCGGCGCGGATACGACCACCACGACGATTCTGTTGGGCAATGAACCGTATTTCAGCCGGGATATCCCCCTGGGCGGCAAGAATATCACCGAGGCCATCCGGAGTGAATTTGATCTGGACGTGCCGCAGGCGGAGATGCTCAAGATGAATCCCCAGGATAAATACGGTGATATGGTTAATGCGATCAAACCGGTCTTGGATGAATTGTGCCGCGAGCTGCACATGTCGTTTAATTATTGCGAGGGCCAGCTGGGTTCGGCGGTGCAGAAGTTATATTTGACCGGTGGCACGGCAAAATTTAAAGGTATCGATAAAATTTTACACGGCATGCTCGGCGTGGAGACCCAGGTATGGGATCCGACCCAGATTTTGCCGATTGCCGCCGGTTTGCCGAAGGAAAAAATTCAGGGGTTGGGGCCGTTGTTGACGGTGGCGATCGGCCTGGCCTTGCGGGTATGAATATGATTACGATTAATTTGTTACCGCCGGAATATAAACAACGGCAGGCAGCGGCCCGGAAACAGGTGCCACTTAATCTTCTCTTGTTGAGTATCAGCGCGGTATTGCTGGTGCTCGTGCTGATTATTTCCGCGTTGAATATAAACAACGCGTTCGCGTTAAAAGCCGTGAGCGGGCGTTTAGGCGACCTAACCGCGCAAAATGCGGCGGTCACCGAGGTGCGGCGCAAACTGGAGTCGTTGCGGGCGACGACCGCTCTGTTTGAACCGCTGCGTAAACCGCCGTTCTATTGGTCGGAGAAAATGAATCTGCTGAGTAATGCGATGATTCCCGGCGTGTGGCTGCGGCTTTTGACGTTGGAAAAAAAAATGATCAGCGACGCAAGCAGCGGCGCGACGAACGCGATCGCGTATTTGAAAATTGAAGGGACGGCGTATGCCGCCGGCGGCAAAGAGATGTCCGTGATCAGCGAAGTTGTCCGGAACCTGCGCGCGCAGGAAACATTTGTGCGCGATTTTAAAAAATTAGACGTGGAAGGTTTTCTTCGCCGGGAAATCGGCGGTATCGAAGTCATGGATTTTACGGTGATTTGTTATTTCAAAGAGGGGGTTGTTCTGGAATGAACGCGAATGCCGCGGCGAGCTCCGGCCGTAAAATCCCGGTGATGGTAGCGGTATTGGCAGGCGCAATCGTTGTTTTGGCCGCGCTTACCGTGCCGCAGGTTTGGACTTTTGTGTCGATGTCCAAGAATATCGCGGAAAAGAAAAAAACGCTGGCGGCGGTTGAAGACGGAATCCGTAATATCGAAACCTATCGTCGGGAAGCGAATGCGCTGGACGCGGCATATAATGATTTTTTGCGGCGCATCCCGGCGCAGCGCGATTTCACCGCGTATCTGGAATTGTTATCGCAGCTCGCCGGGAAAAACGGCGTGAAAATCGTGGCGATTGAGCCGCAGCCGGTCGTCGAAGATCCGGCGCTTTTTTATGTCAAGATTCCGGTATTTATCGACGCCGGCGCCGGGTATCATCAATTAGGCGCGTTTATTAACGATATCGAATTTTCCGAAAAATGTATGAAGGTCGAAGCGGTTAAAATTGAAGCAGGCGCGGACGCTGTTCCGGTGCATGCCGCTTTTTTGCGGGTGATCACGGTTTGCCTGCGGGAGGCGGACAGTGGCGGTTAAACGGATAATCGGCGTTTTGCTTGTCGGTTTGTGCGCTGTCGGTGCGTTCGCGCAGACGGAACGCGCGTTCCGCTATGAGAGCGGGAACCGGCGGGATCCTTTGGTGAGTTTAGTGACCAAAGACGGGAAACTGCTGCCGGGCGCTAAAACCGTCGGTGAACTTGCCACCGAAACGATCGCGGAGATTCGTATCGGAGGTATCTTTTGGGAGGAAAGCGGCAATTCCGTGGTTTTGATTAACGGCAAACCATTGCGTGAGTTGGAACGGTACGAGGATTTTCAGATTTTAAAGATTGAAAAAGACCGGGTTATCGTCCAACGGAGTGGCAACGTATTGGAATTATTTTTACAAAAAAGAAAGGGGGATACACAATGAGTTTGGGGCGCGACGGCAGGGGGGGGAAATTAAAAATATGGCAGGCATCGATCGGCGTGGTGCTGCTGCTGGCGGCCGCCGGTTCGTTTTTGGCCGCCAATGATGTAAAAGAAATGCAGGTCAATCAGACGGCATCCGGCAATATCAGCGTCGAATTTAAAGACGCGGATATAAAGGACGTATTTCGCGTCTTGGCCTTGAAAGGCGGGGTGAGCATTGTCGCCGATCCCGCCGTGCAGGGGCTGGTCACCGTCCAGATCACCGATGTCCCCTGGGAGAAAGTCCTGGAAGTCATCTGCCGGACCTACGGCTATTCCTTTGAACGGGAAGGAAATATTATCCGGGTGACGACGATCGAAAAACAGGGATTGGAAAATCTGGAAACGCAGGTGTTCACGTTAAATTACGCAAATGCAAAAACGGTCGCGGAATCATTGAACGAAATGAAATCGGACCGCGGGAAAATAAAATATGACGAACGGGCGAATTTGATCGTCGTGACGGATATCCCGACGAATATTTATAAAATCGAAAAAGTCATCCGCCGGCTGGATGAAATCACCCCGCAGGTAACGATCGAGGCAAAGATTATCGAAACGTCGATCAACGACGGCAGCGATCTCGGCATAAAATGGAACGCGGCGTATACGGCGACCATGGCGTCCCGGCCGACGACTTTTCCGTGGCATAAAAATAAAGGCTATGGCGACACGGGAAATTATTTGCCGAACGGGACCGGCGAATTTCATTCCTTGACGAATGCTTCCTTTCCGTTGGCTCCGGATAGCGCCTTTAGCTTCGGCATACTCGACGGTTCTAAATTCAGTGTTTTGCTGGAAGCGTTGAATACGCGCGGGAGAACAAAAGTTTTGTCCAATCCGCGGATTACGACGATGGATAACCAGCCGGCGGAAATTCATGTCGGCACGGATTGGCCGATCGCCGAATACTCCTATAGCGAACAATCCGATCGTTTTGTGATTTCCGGCTGGAAATATAAGAGTTACGGTATATTGATGAAAGTGACTCCGACGATTAATAAAGACGGGTATGTGACGTTAAAAATACATCCGGAAATCAGCGATCAGGACGGTACCGTGGATTTTCAGGGAGCGTTGGTTCCGATTTTGCGCACCCAGTCCGCGGACGCCACGGTGATGATTAAAGACGGCGAAACGCTGGTGATCGGGGGGTTGCTCAAGGATAAGAAAGTAAAGACGAAAACGAAAGTGCCGTTTTTGGGGGATATCCCGCTCCTCGGCTTACTATTTACGCATTCGCATGAGGAAGTCACTCAGAACGATCTGTTGATTTTTATAACGCCGCATATCATCAGCGGCGGCGCGAAACAAGACGTGTTATCCGTGGAAGGCGTCCAGCCGGAATCCGCGGCGGCGGGGCAAGGGGCGGTAGAAAAACCGGCCGCCACTACGATCGCCGGACCCCAAAAAACGGCCGAGCCGGCAACACCGCCGGCCGCCGCAGGTAAAGTTTCCGCGGCGGCGAAAAGTCCGGCAGCCGTTCCGGCCGCAGTGACGATTGCGCCGGATGCGCTGCAATTGTCTCCGGAATTGCTGGATACCCAAGCCGTCGATGCCAAACAAACGGCGGTTTCGCCGCAGGATAACCCGGCGGTAAGCCCGGAATCGGCGGCGGTTGTTGAAGATACAACCGTACCGAAAAAAAAGGGAAAAAGCGCCGTACGGGAAAATAAGTGGTAATACTGTCTTGCTGAAAATTCGATAAAAAAAATGAGAATTTTTGGCCGAGCGTGATATAATAGTTCAACCGGAGACCAAAGGGCGCCCGGGATAAAAGAGGGGCATCTTTGGTCTCTGTTTTTTAGTGCGCATATTTCATCACTCGTCGGGAGACGAGCAAAAAGTGCGGGGAATACCTGAATAGCGAAATTGCACCGTTTTTAACGAAGAAGCAGTAATCAGTTATTTAAGGAGCCGGGATAACTGAACCTATCCCGGATAGGCAAACGGTTGCGCGAAATACCCGGGGCAACGCGCCGAGCGCGGCGCGTAAAAAACGGGAATGACACTTGCGAAAATCGGCATGTTCGCTATAATGGAAATTCGGCGCCGGTCTGCGGCGGCGGGTATGCGGGGGAGGCAAGCACGGATGATGCGGCAGCGGGAATATAAAATAATTGCGCGGTTTTATAAGGGCGGGCCGGCGCGGTTTATTTCGCATTTGGATTTTGTCCGTTTTATCTACCGCGCCATGCGGCGGGCGGATTTGCCGTTCGCGGCCACCGAAGGTTTTAGTCCGCGGCCCAAAGTATCGTTCGGACAGGCGTTGAAAGTCGGCAGCGAGGGAGAGGTCGAGGTAGGTTTTGTTTTGCGCGAACAAATGCCGCTTGCGGAGTTTCAGCAACGCGTAACCGCGCAGTTGGGAGAAGATATACGGATGATGGATGCCGGCTATGGCCAATAGAGAAATTTTAGTCAGTGTTGACGATTTTGAAAAACGGGTGGTGATTTTGGAGGATAGCCGGCTGGCGGAATTTTATTTGCAGCGTTCGACCCAGCGTCAGGTTGCCGGAAATATTTATAAAGGAAAAGTCGCGCAGATCGTTAAAGGCATGGAAGCGGCGTTTGTCGATCTGGCGCTGGAAAAGAACGGTTTTCTCTATATCGAAGAGCTTTTACCGGAAACGCTGCTCGAAGGGTATGAGACCGAGCTGCCGGACGAAGAACGCGAAAAAAAATCGGGTCCGCGCCCTTCGATCGAGCAATTGCTGCATAAGGGGCAGGAAGTGCTGGTGCAGGTTGTGAAAGAGCCGTTCGGCACAAAAGGGTGCCGTTTGAGCAGCCAGATCAGCCTGCCCGGCCGTTTTTTGGTATTGATGCCGCACAGCGCGAATATCGGGATTTCCAAGCGGATTACCGCCGAGAAAGAGCGCGCGCGTTTACGCAGCCTGCTGCGGGAAATCGGGCTGCCGAAAGACATCGGATGCATTATCCGGACGCAGGCGGAAGGCCTGGAAAAAAAGGATATGAAGCGCGAGCTGCACTATTTATTGCAGGTATGGTATACCTTGAAAAAACGCGCGGCGAAAACGGCGGCGCCGAGCCTGGTTCATGAGGAATCCGATCTGATCGTGCGCATTGCCCGGGATATTTTTTCGCAGAATTTTGCGCATATTCTCATCGACGGCAAGGAGGAGTTTAAAAAAATAATGGCGTTTTTTCGGGCCCTGGCGCCGGAATTGCGCGATCGCATTAAATTTTACCGGGAAAAAATGCCGTTATTCGAAAAATACGATGTTGAGCAGCAGATTGAAAATATTTTCGCGCCGCAGGTGCAACTCAAGCGCGGCGGTTATGTCGTCATCGAGCGCACGGAAGCGTTGATTTCCATCGACGTCAACAGCGGAAAATTCGTGGATCGCGGGAGATTGGAGGATACGGCGTTTCTGACGAATATGGAAGCGGCGCCGGAGATCGCGCGTCAGATTATGCTGCGCGACCTTGCGGGTATTATTGTCATCGATTTTATCGATATGCAGGATACGGCGCATCAGCGGAAGGTGCTGCAGGCCTTGTCCAAGTCGCTGGAAAACGACAAAGCGCGTTCGACGATCTATCCGTTTTCGCCGCTCGGCTTGGTGCAGATCGCCCGGCAACGCGTGCGGAAAACGACGGAAAGCATTATGTTCGAAGATTGCGCCTGCTGTCATGGGTTGGGTAAACTAAAATCCGGCGAAACGGTGGCGATCGCGGTTTTGCGGAAAATCCGCGAAGCGCTGCGCGCGCACCGCCGGCGGCAGATGCAGGTCAGCGTGCATCCCGGCACGGCTACTCGTCTGTTTAATGAAGAACGGCAGGCGATTACCAATCTGGAGCGGAAGTTTTGGGTGCGGATTTCGATTATCGCCGATGAGCATTTAGGTATTGAAGAAATAAAAATCGTATGATAGAATTGATACTCCGTTTTCTGGAGAATTGAACGCCAACGTAATGGAGGTGAATACCGTGTACGCAATCATAGAAGTAGGCGGCAGGCAGTATAAAGTGGCGCCGGCGGATGTTATCGAAGTTAACCGGCTCCCGGACGCCGTGGACAGCTCGCTGTCTCTGGATAAGGTGCTGTTGGTCGCCGACGGCAGCGTGGTAAAAATCGGCCGGCCGTACGTGCCGAATGCCGCGGTGACGGCGGCGGTTGTCGCTCAGACGAAAGGTAAAAAAGTCGTCGCGTACAAATATTGGCGCCGCAAAGACGCGCATAAAAAAATCGGGCATCGGCAATCATTGACCCGGTTGCGGATTACCGCAATTAACGCTTGAACCGAGCGCGTTACCGGCGGCGCTGAGCGTGCGGTTTTGAGGAGGAGGTTTTTATGGCATCAAAGAAAGGGTTGGGCAGTTCCCGCAACGGCCGGGACAGCCATTCCAAGCGTCACGGGCTGAAGCGTAACGCCGGCCAGACGGTAAAAGCCGGAGAAGTGTTGATTCGGCAATGCGGCCTTTCCGTGAAGCCGGGGAAAAATGTCGGCGTCGGTAGAGATTATACCCTCTACGCCTTAGCCGGCGGAACGGTGCTTTTTCCTAAAAAGAAAGTCATCAGCGTTGTCGGCTGAGCGCGATGTTTGTCGATCAGGCAAAGATCAGCGTCAAAGCCGGCAATGGCGGCAATGGATGCGAAAGTTTTTATTATCACCGGATGCAGCGGTACCGCCATCGTGACGGCGGCGACGGCGGCAACGGCGGCGATGTTATTATTCGTGCGGATGAGAATATCCATACCTTGCTTGATTTCAAATTCCGGCAGCATTTTAAGGCGGAGTCCGGAAAACACGGCAGCAGTAATTGTAAGCGCGGCCGTGACGGGGACGAGTGCGTCGTTTTAGTGCCGCCCGGCACGATCGTGCGCAACGCCGCGAACGATTTGATTCTGCGGGATTTGGACCGGCCGCAGGAACAGGTCATTGCCGCGCGCGGCGGCGTAGGCGGCTTGGGCAATCATAAACGCCGCGAAGCGACGGAAGGCGCGCCGGGGCAGGAGATCGTGCTGCGGCTGGAGCTGAAATTAATCGCCGACGTCGGATTGGTCGGTTTTCCCAATGCCGGCAAATCGTCGTTTATTAACAGTGTTTCCGGCGCGCATTCGAAAGTCGCGGCCTTTCCGTTTACGACCTTGCAGCCGGTTCTCGGGGTAGTAACCGACCCTGCCGGCGAAAAGCGTTTCGTGGCCGCCGATCTTCCCGGCATCGTTAAAGACGCGCATGTCGGCCGGGGGTTGGGCATCGAATTTTTAAAGCATATCGAGAGGACGAAGGTGTTTGTTTTCTTGTTGGATATGGCCGGCGTGGACGGGCGAAATCCCGCGGATGATTTTGCCGATCTTCTCCACGAAATCAGCGAGTATGATCGGCGGATGATCGCACGGCCGCGCCTGATCGTCGCGAATAAAATCGACCTTCCGGCGGCGCGGGAAAATTTGGATAATTTCCGGCAATCGACGGCCGAACCGGTATTTGCCGTTTCGTGCCGGACACAGCAGGGGATAGCGGCCGTAGTCCAGGAACTGTTTTCGCTGCTCGACCGGACGGCCGCCGAGCGGGAAGAAAAAAACGATGACCGTGCGCGCTTGTAAATTCACCAAAGATAATCCCCGGCTGGTCATTAAGGTCGGTTCAAGCATTATTTCCAATCAGCGGCACTACTTAGACCGCGCACGCCTGGCCGAATTGACCCGTCAGTTGTCGCAGGTAAAGCAGCGCGGCCTGCAACCGGTGTTGGTTTCCTCGGGTGCGATTGCCGCCGGCATGCGGTCGTTGCAGTTTGCCTCCCGGCCGAAAGATTTGGCCCAATTACAGGCCTGCGCCGCCGTCGGCCAAAGCCGCCTCATGCATGAGTATGAGCGTTTGTTTCGGCGTGAAAAATTTATTACGGCGCAGATTTTATTGACGTCGGATGATTTCCAAAGCCGCGCGCGTTATTTGAACGCGCGCAATACGCTCTTGCAGCTTTTAGAGAACGATAGTATCCCGGTGGTCAATGAAAACGACACGGTGGTTACCGATGAAATCCGTTTCGGCGATAACGACCGGCTTTCGGCGCTGGTCGCGACGTTAATCGACGCGCGGCTGCTGATTATTCTTTCGGATGTCGACGGCCTGTATGACCGGAGCGGCGCGGTTATTTCCCAAGTAGCGCGGGTTGACGCGGCAGTGCAGTCCTTAGCCGGCGGCACGCGGAAATCGACGAGTGTCGGCGGCATGGTGACGAAACTGGATTCGGCGAAGATCGTCGTCAACGCCGGCATCCCGCTGGTTATCGCCAACGGCCGGGCTGCGGACGTGGTGCCGCGGATTCTCGCCGGCGAAGCGCTGGGCACGTGGTTCAGCCCGTCGCCGGACGCGCTGACCGGGCGTAAACGCTGGATTGCGTTCAGTTGCCGCAGTTGCGGTAAAATAATTATCGATGAAGGCGCCTGCGCGGCGCTGCGGCAGCGCGGAACAAGTTTATTGCCGGGCGGCGTGGTCGCCGTGGAGGGGAATTTTTCTCCCGGAGATATCGTGATCGTCTGCGACCGCCAGGGCCGGGAAATCGCGCGCGGGTTGACTAATTACGCGCAGGCGGAATTGGTCAAAATTAGAGGAAGCAAAACGAAAGATATCGAAACGATTTTAGGGTACAAATCCTATGATGAGGTGATTCACCGCGATAATCTGGCGGTGGCTAAAGAGGAGTGAATTCGTTATGTCGGTGCGGGATGATGTCCTGCAGATTGCGCGGCAGGCAAAGCAGGCGGCGCGATTTTTAGCGGCCGCCGGCGCGGTACGGAAAAATCAGGCGCTGGAGGCAATGGCGGAGGCGGTGCAGTCGCAGGAAGCGGCGATTCTCGCCGCGAATGAACAGGATGTGGCGGCAGCGCGCCGGGCCGGAAAAAACACGGCGTTTCTTGACCGCCTCGCTTTGACCCCCGAACGGATCGCCGCGATGGGCCATGGCCTGCGCGCGGTCGCGCAATTACCGGACCCGGTCGGCGAGGTCGTGCGCATGGGGCCGCGCCCGAACGGACTGATCATCGGCAAAATGCGCGTGCCGTTGGGGGTGATCGGTATTATTTACGAGTCGCGCCCCGATGTAACCGGCGATTGCGCCGGTTTATGCTTAAAATCGGGCAATGCCGTGATTTTACGGGGAGGCAGCGAAGCGTTGCGATCGAATCAGGCGATTTTTCAGGCGCTGAATGCGGCGCTGGCGCGCAGCGGTTTTCCGCCCGGCTGTATTGCGCTGGTGCCGACGGCGGAGCGAGAAGCGGTCGGCGTGCTGTTGTCATTGAACGACTATATCGATTTGATCATTCCCCGCGGCGGCGAAGCGTTGATTCGCACGGTGACGGAAGAGTCGAAAATTCCGGTGATTAAACATTATAAAGGGATCTGCCATACGTACGTCGACGACGCGGCGGATCTGGCGATGGCCGAAGAGATCGCGTTTAACGCCAAAGTCCAGCGGCCGGCGACGTGCAATGCCATGGAATGCCTGTTAGTGCACGCCGCCGTCGCCGAGGCGTTTCTGCCGCGGGCGATCGCCCGGTTGCGCAACGCCGGCGTGGAAATCCGCGGGTGCGCGCGGACGCAGGCAATCGTGCCGGGGGTGCAGGCCGCCGGCGAGCAGGATTACGCCACGGAATATCTTGATTTGATTTTGTCCGTCCGCGTCGTGCGGGATATGGACGAGGCGTGCGCGCATATCGAACGGTTCGGCACGCGCCATTCCGAGGCGATCGTCACGGAGAATCTTGCGCGCGGGATGCGTTTTTTAAAAGAAGTCGACGCGGCGTGTGTCTATGTGAACGCGTCGACGCGGTTCACCGACGGAAATCAGTTCGGGCTGGGCGCGGAGATGGGGATTAGCACGGATAAATTGCATGCGCGCGGCCCCATGGGATTGGAAGAATTGACGACATACAAATATATTATTTTGGGGAATGGCCAGGTTAGAGCGTAAGCGGGCGGTGGGTATTCTCGGGGGAACGTTCGATCCCGTGCATCTGGGACACCTGATGCTGGCGGAATCCGCGCGGGTAGAATTTCGCCTGGATCATGTGCTGTTTGTGCCCGCCTACGCGCCGCCGCATAAGCATCGTCCGGATATCACGGCAGCGGACATTCGCTGCCGGATGCTGGAATTGGCGGTGGCCGGAAATCGGGCGTTTTCCGTTTGCCGGCTTGAACTGGAGCGCAAAACCGTCGCCTATTCCGTGGAAACCGTGCGGCAACTTACCCAGCGGTATCCGCGGGTCGTTTTTTATTTTATCGTCGGTTCGGACGCCGTACCGGATTTGGGAACCTGGAAGCGTTTCGACGAATTGCGGGCGATCTGCCGTTTCGTGATCGCCTGCCGTCCGCAGTTCGCTTCCGAAGGATTCCCCGCCGGCGCGTTGCCGTTGCGCGGCGGTATGTTGGATATCTCCAGTTCGGAAATTCGTGAAAATATTCGCAATGGCCGCGCCGTGCGTTACCATGTTCCGGAACCGGTGTACCGGTTCCTCTGCCGGCACCGGTTGTATCGCTAACCCGGATATTTCACCAGGAAGGTGAAATATCCGCCCGAAGGGCCGATAAATTAAATCGGTACGATTTAATTTCGCTATCGGGGTATGCCCGCACTTTTTCCTCGTCTGAGACGAGTGATGAAATATGCGGGCTAACGACAGGAGAATCGTGATGGAGACGTCGACACGCGCTTTTTATGCCGCGCAGTGCGCGTTGGAAAAAAAAGCCGGCCAGCCGGTGATTCTGGATATGCGGCCGGTGTGTAATTTTTGCGATTATTTCGTGATTTGTCAGGGAAATTCTTCGCCGCAAGTGCGGGCTATCGCGGAAGCGGTCGAAGAGGGGTTGCGGCGGCAAAAAGTCCGTCCGCAGCGGCGCGAAGGCGTCCGGGAAGGGCTTTGGATCGTTCTGGATTACGGCAGCATCATCGTGCACGTCTTCGAGCCGGAAACGCGCGCGTTTTACGGTTTGGAACGTTTGTGGGCGGACGCCCCGCGGCTGCCTATCCCGGAAATGCACTTGTGAAGGAATGAATATCGATGGCCACGGTTCTTATACCGGTTTTGACGTTTTTTTTGGGAATTTTTTTGGGATATTCCCTGTTTCATCATCAGGGGCGGGAAAAAATGCATCGCATGTTCGAGCGGATCGAACGCCGGAATATCTGGCGCACGGTCAACGCGCTGGTTTCGGCGATTGATTTTAAAGACAATCTCACTAAGCGCCATTCCGATAATGTGAAACATTACGCGCTGGCGATCGCCGCGGCCATGAACGTGCCGGCGGCAGACGTGAAAACACTGCGGGATGCCTGCCGGCTGCATGATTTAAGCAAAATCGGGGTGCATGACCACATTTTAACCAAGCCGGGCGTATTGTCCGCGGAAGAAGAGCACGAGATGCGTCTGCATTCGTTGGCCGGAGCGGTTATTCTCAAGCCGTTTGGTTTTTTGCAGGCAGCGGTGCGCCTGATCCGGCAGCACCACGAACGCTATGACGGCAGCGGCTATCCGGACGGGTTGAGCGGCGAGGAAATATCCCTGGGCGCGCGGAGCACTGGTCATCGAAGTGGAAACAGCCGAACAGTTATTGTGATATTTCGCTGCAGCGGTTAATCCACGCCAAAGTAGATCGCTCTGAGCGTCACAAACACGAAGTACAGCACAGTTAGGTAGATGGCGGTCTTTTTTCCGGCGTCACCCTTATTGAACCACAGGATGCCCCACAGCAGTAAACCGGTCAAGGTTTC
>JAMWCB010000179.1 GCA_023819605.1 Candidatus Omnitrophota bacterium | reverse complement strand
GGGAAAATAGAACTTTATTTTAATGAGCCGTCCAGCGCCGGGCTTAATTCGATTATGAATGAATTTTGGGGCGCCTGGCACGACGTGTCTAATAATCCTTCGGACCAAACTGCGCGGGTGGCTCTCCTGCAGCAGGCCGATCAATTTGCCGGCACGGTGCAGGATATCGATGCTAAGATGAATAATCTGCGCCTGAGTTTAGACAATACGCTGGAGCAGAAAGTAACCTATGTGAACAGTTTGGCTACGCAGATTGCCGCGCTCAACGGCCAGATTATCGGTTATGAAGCCGACGGCCGCGTGGCCAATGACCTGCGCGACCGGCGGGATGCGTTGCAGAGCGAGCTTGCGCAGTTGATTAATTTTTCGGTGAATGAGCAGGATAACGGCTCGGTGGCTCTATTTATCGACGGCGAAGCGCTGGTCTGGTATACGCAGGCCAATGCGTTGGCCTTGGAGCGCGACTACAGCGACGAATTGACGATTCGCGATATCCGCTGGGAATTCAGCGGCAAGCCGGTGAATATCAGCAGCGGCGAGATCGGCGGTGTATTAGCCGCGCGCGATACGATTATTCCCGCATATATTCAAAAATTGGATGATTTGGCGCAGGGGGTGATCGAGGCCGTAAATAGTGTGCATACCGGCGGTGTCGGTTTAAGCGGCTTTACGGCGCTTTCCGCGGATAACGCGGTGAGCAGTGACAGCGAGGCTCTGGACGGTTCAAACAGCGGGTTAGCTTTTGCGCCGCAGGACGGAAGTTTTCTCCTGCATATAAAAAACAGCGCGACGAACACGGTTAGTGACGCCACGGTCGCGTTTTCCGCTGGCGATACGCTGGAGGACCTGCGCGACGCGATCAATACCGCGGTTACCGCTGCCGGCGGCGGCGTGACCGCCTCGATCAGCAGCCATCGGTTGAATCTTGCCCACGACAGCGCCAATTACACATTTTTTTTCTCCGATGATAACAGCAAGGTTTTAAACTCGTTGGGCCTGAATACGTTTTTCAGCGGCAGCGATGCTTCGAATATCGCGGTTAACGCGGTGGTCAAAAATTCGCCGGCAATGATTGCCGCGGCAAAATATGTCGGCGGAACCGATACGGATATAAATCCGGGCGACAATAGCAACGCGTTGGAAATAATAAGCTTGCGCAGTCAGGCGGCGCTGGCGGACGGCGCGACGTTTGACACATTCTACAACACAAAATTGATCGGCGCTTTGGGCGTCGAGGCTAACCAGGCGACGCGGATGCGGGAAAATCAGGAAATCATCGTCGCTCAGCTGCAAACACGCATCGACGAATCGTCCGGTGTTTCTTTAGACGAGGAAATGAGCAATTTACTGCAATTTCAGCAGGCGTATATTGCCGCGGCAAAATACATGGTTGTCGTCGGCCAGGCGCTGGATGAGTTGCTGCGGATTATTTAGGTAAGGGGGTAAGACGATGAGAATCACCCAAAGCATGTTGACGCGGCAGTATTTAAATGATGTGACGACGATTTCCGAAAAATTGGCAAAATACCAGACCCAGATCGCCTCCGGAAAAAAAATCGAACGGCCGTCCGACGACCCAGTGGGAATACCGCAATTGATGACCGTCAACACTAATTTAGCGGAAATCACCCAGCATCAGGATAATATTAAACAGGCGCTCTACTGGCTGGATTCCACCAGTTTGAATCTCGGCAATGCCGAAGATGCGATTTTGGAAGTGAGCAGTTTAGGCAATAAAGGATTATCCGGGTTATTAACGGCCGAGGAACGCTCAGTGATCGCCGATCAGGTCGACCAGTATTTGGAAGATGTGTTGAGTTATGCCAATGCCACCGTCGGCGGTAAATATGTGTTCGGCGGCACGCAGTTGGATACCGCGCCGTTCATCGCCCAGCGTAATGCCGCCGGAGAGATTGTTTCCGTTTCTCAAAATCCCAATGGAATCGACCAGGATATCCGGAGGAATATCGGCGCTAATCAGACGGTCGTGGTTAATTCCAAAGGCGGCACGGTGTTCCAACCGGCCGGCGCCGGAGCCGGCGGGGATATTTTCGAGATGATTGCCGGCATCCGCGATGCGCTGCGCAGCGGCGATTTGGCTGGATTATCCGCGCGACTTACCGATTTGGACACCGGCTTAGACCAGGTCGTGCGGGAAAATTCCAATGTGGGCACCAAAATTAACCGTTTAAATTTTGCCCAGGAGCGCTTGAATCTGCAGGCGCTCAGCAGCCATGAACAGATTTCCGCGCTGCAGGACACCGATTATGTGGAAGTATTGATGAAATACCAGACCCAGCAAAATATTTTTGAAACGGCGTTGTCGTTAGGTTCGCGTTTACTGCAGAATTCGCTGGTTAATTATCTCTGATCGCTGCTTTTCGTTCTTTGACCGGAACAGACCGCCCGCTCCGTCGGCCGCAAAAGTAAATAAAATTATGTAAAAAGTGCTAAAGTTTTTTGCAAAACTGCCGATACGTGTAAGTAACGGGAAAATACTTGTGGAGCTTTACAGAAAAGGAGGTGGTTTGTTCCAAAAATCGAAAGCGGGTTGATTGCCTGCGGCTGTAAAGAACGCACAAAAGAAAACAGGGATGGACGTATACCAACGTGGATAAACAAAAGGACGGTTGACAATACAGGGAAAGTAAGTAAACTTAAAAGA
>JAMWCB010000178.1 GCA_023819605.1 Candidatus Omnitrophota bacterium | reverse complement strand
GGCGTCCGCCTATAGCCGCGCCGGCGCCGACGAAATAGTTTTTTTGGACATTACCGCCAGTGCCGAGCATCGTAAAACCATGCTCGAGGTGGTGCGCCGGACTGCCGAACAAGTATTTATCCCCTTTACGGTCGGCGGCGGCATCAAGACGATCAAGGATATGGAAGTGATTCTGCGCAAAGGCGCGGATAAAATATCGATTAATACCGCCGCGATAAAGAATCCGGCGTTGATCAAAGCCGGCGCGCGGCAATTCGGCAATCAATGTATCGTCGTGGCCATCGACGCCCGCCGGCGGACGACGGCGTCGGCAAATCCAACTGATTCGGCATGGGAAGTATACATCTACGGCGGGCGCACGGCAACCGGTATCGATGCGCTTGCCTGGGCGCGGCGGGCGGAGAACCTGGGAGCTGGGGAAATCCTTTTGACCAGTATGGACCGGGACGGCACCAAGGCGGGGTATGATTTGGATTTGACGCGGGCGGTTTCACGGGCGGTTAAAATTCCGGTGATCGCGTCCGGTGGCGTCGGTTCGTTGCGGCACTTATACGAAGGGTTGGTGTGCGGCGAAGCCGATGCGGTGTTAGCCGCTTCGGTATTTCATTACGGCACGTACACAATACAGCAAACAAAAGCTTATTTACGCAAACATGGCGTTTTAATCCGGCAGTAAATCTGGATGCCGCATGTAAACAGGGAGGGAAGTCCGGGATATGGCGATCCCCATGGTTGACCTGCAACTGCACTATCAGCGGTGGCGGCACGAATTTGAAACTGCGGTATTGCATACGCTCGCTGATGCGCACTATGTTTTCGGCCCGCAGATTGCGGAGTTGGAAAAAACGATTGCCGCGTACCTGAAGGTTCCGCATGGCATTGCGGTCGCCTCCGGCACCGACGCGTTGGTTTTGTCGCTGGCGGCGCTGGGCATCGGCGCCGGCGATGAGGTTTTGACCACGCCGTTCACCTTTATCGCCACCGCGGAGGCGATTTCCCGGGTGGGTGCTCGTCCGGTTTTCTGCGACATCTGCCCGCAGACCTACAATATCGATCCGGCGGAAATCGCGCGTAAATATACGCCGCGTACCAAGGCGGTGATTATCGTGCATTTATACGGATGCCCCTGCGCGCTGGATGAAATCGGCGCGTTCTGCCGCAGCCGGAACATCGCGCTGATCGAAGATTGTGCCCAGGCCTTCGGGGCCCGCTACCGGGAACAGCCGGTCGGATCATTTGGAATTTGCGGCTGTTTGAGTTTTTTTCCGGCCAAGAACCTTGGGTGTTTCGGTGACGGGGGAATGGTTGTCACGCCGGATGAGGCGCTGGCGCGTAAAATACAGATGCTGCGCAATCACGGCTGCGAACAGCGTTACTTCCACAAAATACACGGGTTCAACAGCCGGTTGGATACGCTCCAGGCCGCGGTATTACTGGTCAAGATGCGGTACATCGAATTGACGATTGCCGAGCGCATCGCACATGCGCGGCAGTATGCAGATCTTTTGGAATCAGTGCCGGGTATTCGCGTGCCGGTTGTGCCGCCGGATGTCCGGCATAGTTTTAATTATTATACGATTCGGATTGCCGCGGGCCGGCGCGACTCCGTGCAGCGCCGGCTGCAGGAACAGGGGATAGCGCAGGCGGTTTATTATCCGCTGAGTTTGCACCTGCAGGACGTCTATGCCGAACTGGGATACCGTCCGGGTGATTTTCCGCAGGCCGAGCAGGCGCAGCGGGAAGTGTTGTCGTTGCCCTTGTATCCGGAACTGACCGGCGCGCAAATTAGTGAGATTGCCGCCGCGGTAAAAAAGGCGGTGTCTGATGGCGCAGTTTGAGCCGGTTTGTGACCGGGTAGCCAACAGCGGCAATGCGCCAGCTGCGCCGCGCTCCGATAGTTTGATTAAAGATGCGACGATCCTGTTTGTCACGGCAAACTGCGCCGGCGTATTCAATCTATTATTTCAGCTTTTTTTAGTGCGGAAATTGTCTCAAAGTGATTTCGGCCTGCTCAACGCCCTGCTGGTCTTGATTACGAATTTGACGATTGTCGCCGGTCCGTTTCAAACCGTGACGACAAAGTTTATCGCCACCTATCGCGCCGAAAACGATTGGGGTACCATCGCCCGTTTTTTTAAAAAATTCGGCAGGCACGTTCTGGGGTTCGCGTTCATCAGCAGCGGGTTAATCTGCGCGGCGCATCTCTGGATAAGGCGTTTTTTTAATATGCCGCCGGTTCTGGAAAGTTCCTTGCTTGTTGTTCTTGCCGCGGTTATCGTCGGAGTTTCGACGGTTGCGCCGTTTTTATTGGGGGGGCTGCAGGGCTTGCAAAAATTTAAAAGCTACGGCATCTATTCGATGCTGAGCGCCGTTTTAAAATTTTTTCTGGCGGTTTTTTTTGTCGGAATCGGATGGCGCGTGGCCGGCGCGCTCTTCGCGATTTTTCTTGCCGCCGTGTTTGCGGTGGCGCTGACCCTAATTCCGCTCTGGAAATATATCGTTGCGCCGGCGGGATGCCGTCCGATTCCAACGGCGCCGGTGTATCAGTTTATTCTGCCGACGATTATCGCCTTGTTCAGTTTTGCCTGCCTGACCTCGCTGGATATGCTGCTGGTCCGGCGGTTTTTTTCGGAAGAAGAGGCGGGAATCTACGCGATTGTCCAGATGGTCGG
>JAMWCB010000055.1 GCA_023819605.1 Candidatus Omnitrophota bacterium | reverse complement strand
TGGCTGCGCAACAAATAATTACCCGCCAGATAAAACGTGTCGAATCCGTCGCGTGACGGATGCTCCAACGGAATATTCAGCGCTTCAAAATTATAATATTCGGTCTCAATCTCCGGCCCTTCCACCACGCTGAAACCCATCTCGACAAACAGCGAACAGACCTCATCGAGAACCTGGGTTAGCGGATGCGTGCCGCCCGGATCCCGCGAAACTCCCGGCAAAGAAACATCGATTTCGGAAACCGCGGCCGCCGACGGGCCGGCGCAACATTCGGCTATTTTCAATTCCAGCGACGCAGTCAATCGATTTTTAAGTTCGTTAACCTGCTGCCCGCAGGCGGCGCGCTGTTCCGCCGGCAGCCGGGCGAACATTTTAAAGAGATCATTCAAACGCCCTTTCCGGCCCAAAAAAAACGCTTTCACCCGCTCCAGATCAGCCGCCGTGTGAGCCGCTGCGAGCGCCTGCCCGAATTCACGGTCGATGGCCGCCAATTGATCGGCAATCATTGCGCCGAATCAGCCTGCTTGATTTGTGCGATGACCGCCGCGAACGCCGCCGCATCGTTGACGGCCATATCCGCAAGAATTTTACGGTCAAGCGCGATATTCGCCTTCTTCAGAGCGCCGATGAATTGGCTGTAACTCATCTCATAACCGCGCACGGCGGCATTCAAACGCACCGTCCACAACCGGCGGAACTGGCGTTTTTTCAGACGGCGAGCCTTGAACGCGAAGGCCAACGCGCGCTGCACCGTTTCTTTGGCGCGGCGATAGACATTCTTCCGCAGTAAAAAATTCCCCTTCGCCTGCTTTAATAATTTCTTTTTATGTTTATGTTTCGCGGGTGCGCGTTTTACCCTAGGCATGGAAATCCTCCTTCATCCGTTCAAATTCGCTCACGCCTTAACAATACGGCATGAGCGCTTTGATCATTTTTTCCGCCGTTACCGTTACCCCGGTCGGACGGCTGAGTTTACGTTTACGCTTAGCATTCTTCGCTTGCTTCAAATGCCCTTTGCAGGCATGGTCGCGCTTTACCTTGTTTTTTCCGGTACATCGAAAACGTTTGGCGACACCTTTTTTTGTTTTCAGTTTCGGCATGAACATTCTCCCTTATTTCGGCTTAAACACCAAAATTATATTTCTTCCTTCCTGAAGCGGCGGCCGTTCCAATTCACCCACCGCGGCCACATCCTGGACCATCCGGTCTAAAATCTGCCTGCCGAATTCCATGTGCGTCATTTCCCGGCCCCGGTAAATCATCCGGACTTTCACCTTATCGTGATCCTGTAAAAAACCGATCAACTGTTTCAACTTCACTAAATAATCATGCTCGGCGATCTTCGGTTTTAAACGCAATTCCTTCAAATGCGTGACGTGTTGTTTTTTCTTTGCCTCGCGGTCTTTTTTCTCTTGTTCGTATTTATACTTGGAATAATCCATGATCCGGCAGACCGGCGGCACGGCCTGGGGGGATACCTCCACCAGGTCCAAATCCTCGTTCTGCGCAGCGCGCAGCGCCACATCCCGCGAAACAACGCCTACCTGTTCTCCCTGAGCACCAATCAGCCGCACTTCGCGCGAACGGATTTGCTCGTTTACTCGCACATCCTTAGAAATATTCCCACCTCCTCAAGCTTATGAACACTGTTTTTCCCGCACCTGCTGCTGCACGGCGGCGATAAACTCAGCGAGGGCGACATTATTCTGCACGGACCCTTTGTGCGGGCCGCGTTCAAAACGAACCGAGAGGGTGCGCGCCGCCGCTTCTTTTTCGCCGACCACCAAAATATACGGCACTTTCTTAAGCAGCGCGTCCCGGATTTTATAGCCGACTTTCTCGCTGCGCAGGTCAAGTTCGGCCCGGATTTCCGCATCTTCCAATTGCCGTCCGAGCTCGCGCACGACGTCGTGCTGCTTTTCGGTAACGGCGATAAGCACGGCCTGAACCGGCGCCAGCCACACCGGCAATGCTCCGGCATAATGCTCGATCAGCGCGCCGACAAACCGCTCCAGGCTGCCCAAAAGCACCCGGTGCAGCATAATCGGGCGCTGCTGCTTTCCTTCCGCATCGATATAATACAAATCAAAACGTTCCGGCAGAGCAAAATCGCATTGAATGGTTGCGCATTGCCACCGGCGGTCCAGCGCATCTTTAAGTTTAATATCGATTTTCGGCCCATAGAATGCGCCGTCCCCCTCGTTGATCTCGAACGACAATCCTTTTTCCTGCAGCGATTCGGTTAACGCCGCGGTAGCGCGCTGCCACATCTGGTCGGTGCCGATGGACTTCGCCGGCCGCGTGCTCAATTCGACCTCCCATTCGTTAAAACCGAAATCCTTCATCGTCTGCGCGACAAAATCGATAATCGCCTTGATTTCGGATTTGAGCTGTTCTTCCCGGCAAAAAATATGCGCATCATCCTGAGTAAAGCCGCGCACCCGCAATAATCCGTGCAAAACCCCGGATTTTTCATGGCGATAGACCGTGCCCAATTCAAACAGACGAATCGGCAGATCTTTATAGCTGCGGAGCGTCGATTTGTATATCAAGATATGCCCCGGACAATTCATGGGCTTGATCGCGAATTCCTGCTCATCCACCGAAAACGTATACATATTATCTTTATAATACGCATAATGCCCGGAACGGACCCAAATATCGGATTTAAGGATATGCGGCCCGATGACCTGCTGATACCCCTGGCGGCGGTGCTGGCGCTTTTCGTAATCCTCAATCAAGGTGCGCAGGATGGCTCCTTTCGGATGGTATAACACCAACCCGGCGCCGATTTCCGGCAGCATTTCAAAAAGCCCCAATTCCGGGCCGAGTTTACGATGATCGCGCTTGAGCGCCTCTTCCCGGCGATGCAGATAGGCCTGAAGTTCCGCGGTATTCTCAAAACAGGTACCGTAAATACGCTGAAGCATAGGATTTCGCTCATCGCCGCGCCAATACGCTCCGGCCACCGAAAGCAGCTTGCATGCGCCGACCGCCGCGGTTGACTGCACATGCGGCCCGCGGCAGAGATCAAGAAATCCCTCGCCGGTACGGTAAATCGACACGGCATCGTCCGGAATTGCTTCGATGAGCTCGAGCTTATATTTTTCTCCCTGCGTCTGAAAAAACTCGCGCGCCTGCTCTTTCGGCCATTCTTCCCGGCTAAACGGCAGATCCGCCCGGATGATTTCCTGCATACGAACTTCGATGCGCTGAAGATCCTCCGGAGAAAAAGGCTCCCGTTTATCAAAATCATAATAAAATCCGTCCTCGATCGCCGGACCGATAGCGACCAGGACGCCCGGATACAAATCTTTCACCGCGTGCGCCATAACGTGCGCGCAGCTATGACGGATCAACGCTAAGTTTTTTTTATCCATAAACAAAAAAAATCCCCTCATCTATTATTTTGCGCCTGAAAACGCAAAATAGGAGACTCTACCGGTATATAGCAATGGTGGGCGGTAGAGGACTTGAACCTCTGACCTTTGCGATGTCAACGCAACGCTCTAACCAACTGAGCTAACCGCCCACGCTAACGACGATTAAAACTACCCATCCGCTCTATTCAAGAGTCCGGCGACGCTGCCGCGCGCCATCTCCTCAAGCGCATTATATGGGCGAGAAGGGATTCGAACCCTTACGGTCAAAGACCAATGGATTTTAAGTCCATCGTGTATGCCATTCCACCACTCGCCCGGCCCATCCGAAGATGAGCAAATTACCCATCGAATTATTGGAGGCGGCGAGCGGATTCGAACCGCTGTATAAAGGTTTTGCAGACCTCTGCCTTACCACTTGGCTACACCGCCGCGCCGAAAAGCGAAGCACTTAAGAATGCGGTCTCTTAAGTGCTTTATCTGCTGTATATTGCCGCGATTGCTTCTTTGTGCCGCGTGCGCCTGCGGCGCGGATCGGCACAGAAGCAGGTAAACTATAACACAGCCGCTCCATCCTGTCAAGAATAATTCCCGCCAGGCGCATCTTGGAGACAGCGGCGCAGTATGTTTCCGCATGCCGGCCAATAATCACCGCGCTCGTCCGGCCGCTGCCGAACGGGCTCTGCCGGCGCGAACACCGGTTGGCGACAATGAGGTCAAGATTTTTTTTTTCTAATTTAGCGCGGGCGTTTGCGCGCATGTTTGCGCTTTCCAGGGCAAAACCGATCAATATCTTCGCGCCTTTACGCTGCCCTAATCCTTCGAGAATATCGGGGTTACGCATCAAATCGAGCCGCAGCCGCGTGTTTTCTTTTTTAATTTTTGTCCGGGCCGGTCGCCGCGGACGGTAATCGCCGACCGCCGCGGCGGCAATCACTGCCTGCGCCCAGGGAAAAAAACGGTTTACCTGACGCTGCATCTGGACGGCCGATTCTACGGCAACGAACCGAACTCCCGCCGGCGGCGATAAATGGGTAGGGCCGGAAACAAGCACGACCCGATGGCCGCGCGTTGCCGCCGCCGTCGCCAACGCATACCCGATTGCGCCCGTGGAAGGATTGGAGATAAAACGCACGGGATCGATATATTCCCGCGTCGGGCCGGCGGTAATTAACAGACGGATTGCCGTACCGGACGGATTAGGCATGATAGAGCCGCTCAATTTCTTTGGTAATCTCCGCGACGTCCGCCAGATGGCCGATTCCCCGGCGCCCGCAGGCTAAGTCTCCCTCCACCGGTAAAAGAAGCGAATAATTAAATTCCTGCAGCCGCCGGATATTCGCCTGAACCGCCGGATGCTGGTACATCCGATCATTCATCGCCGGGCAGATCAACACGCTCGCCCGGCTGGCGGTAATCACACAGGAAAGCAAATCATCACAAAAGCCTCCGGCAAGTTTCGCAATGGTATGAGCCGTAGCCGGAACTACGGCGATAACCGCGGCCTGATCGGCCAGGGCAATATGGCCGGGCTTCCGCCGATATTCCGTGGAAAACAAATCCTGAGCCACCGGATTCCCGGAAAGGGTCTGCAAGCTCAGGCGCGTCACAAACCGCTCGGCGGCCGCGCTCATCACCACCTGTACCGGATAATCCTTCTTTCGGAGCGCGCGCACGACATCGCAGGCTTTATACGCACCGATTCCGCCCGTTACCCCGATAATAATTGTCCGCGGCGGCTGTTCCATCGTTTATTCCGCTAATTCTTTGCGCACTTCCACTTTTCCCTCCGCGATTTCCCGCAGCGCAACCGAACCGTTTTTTTCCGCGCGCGACACGTCGACGCGCGGATGTGCGCCGATATTCAACTCCGCGGCGCGTTGCGAAGCAATCAACACCAGTTTAAACACGCTGCCGCTTTTTTTCAACAACTCTTCTGTCGGAACCGTAAACATTCCCCTCTCCTCCTTTGTCGACTTTACAACGCGTGGCGATCACAATTGCGGACAACGCCGCGACTGCCTCGTCCAAATCGTCATTAACCACGGCGTAATCATAAGAGCGCACAAATTTCATTTCCCGGCGGGCTACGGCAAGCCGCCGTTTGATTTCCGCCGCCGAATCCGTGCCGCGCCGGCATAACCGCTGCCGCAAAACGGTCAATGACGGCGGCAGAATAAAAATGAATACCGCCTGCCTGCGGAACTTGCGCCGCACCTGCAGCGCTCCCTGCACATCGATATTCAGCACCACATCGATTCCCCGCGCCAAGTGGCGCTCGACAAAACTGCGGGGCGTGCCGTAAAAATTCCCGAAGACCTGCGCGTACTCCAGCAGCCCATCCGCTTTGATCGCCGCGCGAAACTGTTCGGGCGTGACAAATAAATAATTAACGCCGTCCTGCTCGCCGGCTCGCCGTTGACGGGTGGTCATCGAAACCGACAACTTCAGGCGCGGCAACGCCGCAACCAGACGGTTGCACAGCGTCGTTTTCCCGGCTCCGGACGGCGCAGATATCACGAGGAGCGTGCCCGATTGTTTTATTGTTCCCATGAATATCCGCGCCCTTTCCGGCTATCGCGTGGCGGTCATTCGATATTTTGTACCTGTTCCCGGATTTTTTCAATTTCACTCTTAATAAAAATAACTTCCTTGGCTATGGAAAAATCGACTGATTTAGCGCCGACCGTATTAATTTCCCGCTGCATTTCCTGGGCGATAAAATCAAGCACCTTGCCTGCTTCCGTATTCTCGTCCAACACATGCTGAAAATGTTCGACATGGCTTTGTAAACGCGTCAATTCCTCGCTGATATCGCAATTTTTCGCGAACAGCGCCACTTCCTCTTCCAGGCGGTCCTGCCGTCCGCCGTTTTTTCCGCAATTCTCCGCAACCTTTATTTCCAACTTCTGGCGGTAACGCTCAATTTCCCGCGGCACAAGCGCCTGAATTTTTGCCAGAGCGGTGCAAATATTTTTAACCCGAGTGGTCAAATCGCGGAATAAGGCAGATCCTTCCTTGCGGCGCATCGCCGTCAGGCTGCTCATCGCCTTTTCCAGGGCGGTTTCCAGGGCCTGCAACAATTGGCGCTTATTTTCTTTTTTCGGTTTACTGGCGATCACGCCGGGCAAGACCAGCATCTGGCTCAGCGTGACCTCGTCGGGAAGCCGGAACTTTTTCTTAATCGAATGCAACAAATGATAATATCGCTGCAAACGCTTCTCATCGATAACTATATCATCGGCATGGACTGCCGCCGGATCATAATTGACCCACAAATATAATTTTCCGCGCCGAACGCTTTTTCGCAAAATTTTTTTTACCTGTTCCTCGAACGGCTGGATCTGTTCCGGCAATTTCACGCTGGCTTCGTAATATTTATGATTAAACGTTTTAACTTCAACGGTAATTTCACCGCCGCCAAACGTATTTTTCGCCTTACCGAAACCGGTCATGCTGGTAATCAACGCCGCACCTCCCTCACTATGCTGTATTTGGATAACAATTCTTTAAACTTTAATTTTTAGCATATTTTCGTGCTATTAGCAAGAATTAAAAATTTTTTTCAATCGACCCGAATACTTTTATTAACACTCGAGACATTGCCGCGGCCGTCATCAATAAAGCAATACACGCGATAGATTCCGGGATTTTGCGGCGCGCTTATCGCGACCGCAGGACCCTCCCCCTTTACCTCGACCGGCACATACGAATTGACGTAATACTGCAGGATACCTTCCTCGCTCGTACTCACGCGGTACAAGTAGCGAGCGGCCGTTCCCGTCGTCAGTGATGCGCGCACGCTAACGGTTATATCTTCGCCGGGTTTAATCGCGCGCTCTTTACTCAAGGTCAATTCGTGAATTTTCGGGGCCGCACACGGCGCGGATTTTCCGGTGTATACTTCGTAGATACTCCAAAACGATTGGCGTTTCCGTGCGTGTTCATTGAGATTCCACCACGTCATGCTTTCCTGGGTTGTTTCGCCCAGATGAAAGGCAAATCCGCCCAGATTGCATCCCTTAAACTCGATTACCTGTTCCGCCAACCGGCGGTAGATAATCGCTTTTTGATAGTCCCCCAATTCGCGCGCCTGACCATTACGGTCCCTGCCGCTGTACATCGGCAATTGCGGGCCAAATTCGGTGATAAGATACGGCCGGTCGATCTGCACAGATTCCCAGCCGCCCTGCGCGGCGCGCACGCTGCCGTAAATGTTCATACCGATAATGTTTAGGCTTGGCACGTATTTCTTCAAATACGGCAAATTAACCTGCGCGGCATCCGTGTATACCACCGGATGATCGGGATCAATCCGCTGAATCTCCTGAACTAATAATTCAAGAAATCGGCAAAAAGCGATTTTTTCCTGCTCATCCTTCGTAAAAATCAGCACTTCATTGCCGACATTCCACATCAAAATCGCCGGATGGCTTTTAAATTCCTGTATGTACGCCAACGCCTCCGCGCGCATGGCCTCGATAAAATCCGAGTGGCCGACATAGGTTATTTTTTTTGCCGCATCCGGAACATTCAACCATATGCCGGCATCGACCATCAATCCGTACGATGCGGCTTTATCTAAATAATCTTTAGTGCCCTGGTCGATTCCCCACGTCCGCACGCAATTCGCACCGATTTCCTGCGCCATCTTCAGATAATCTTCTCCGCCGCTTCCCACGGCGTATCCGCACCCAACTCCCTTGATATAAAATGGCTGTCCATTAACCTGAAGCTCCCAGCCGCCGCGCTCGCCACTTACCCGCACCCGATTCGGTTCAGCCGCGCCCCACGCGTTTAATTGACCGAAAATCAACAATATTCCTGCACACGACCTCAGCCATCGATGTTTCACGGCGCCCACCTCCTTCCGTACTGCGGCGCCGGCGCATGTGCCGGCGCCGCCTGTCTATTCCGCATTACTTTTCAAAACGGATATCGTCCAGATAAAACGTGCATCCTTCCGGATTTGAATCGGCATTGGTCGCCCAGCAAAACGCGCCGTTAATGTAGGACAACTCCATATTCGTCAAAAATATCGTATACTGCTGCCAATCCGCAGTCAGATCGATCGGCCCGATACTCGCTGAGTCGGAATCCGGATACGCCCCGCTGATGCCGCCTACTTTAAATTCGGTAATGCGCTCGCCGCCTTTTTCTCCTCTGGCCCAAAAGGTAAGCTTCGTCGCGCCGCGCAAGTCGAAGCCGCCTTTTTTTTCACCCCAGTTATTGGCCGGATTCTGCCAGAATACTCCCGCCCAGTTCGCGCCCTGCTTGCCTTCGGCGGTATACACGAATTTCACGCAGTTTTTTCCGGAATACGGCTTTTCTTTGCACCCATAATCAAGTTTTATATCGCCGTAATCGCCCATCCAGCCGGATGGAATATAATGATTATTTCGATCGTTTTGGTCGGTATAGATAGAAAATATACCTTCCGTCCATTTTGCTTCCCTGCCGATGAACTCGTCGGTACCGCTGCCTTCTGCCGCCGGCAGCGCAACCGGCTGAACCAAAACAGCTGCCGTCAAAACCATACCACACCATTTTACCATTGCCCACATAATTTGCCTCCTCTCGTTCTTTTACGCCATTCGCTTCAATCCGTCTCGAGACGAGATATCATAAGCACGCCCTATGCCGAAAATTCCACGACGGAGATCCGAAAAAATTCACTTTTTTGTTATGCACGCGTCACACCGCGTTAGCGAGCAGTCACCGCAGCCGGCCTAACCCTGATAGTTCACCAGGGAGGTGAAATATCCGGGTTAACCGAATGCGCAGCGGCGATCGCTTCCGCGTGATTTTGTATTGTATTGACAGTACGAACCGGTTCATGCTATAGTCTCTTCGATAGAAAGCGTGGGGCTGTAGCGCAGCTGGGAGCGCAGCAGGCTGGCAGTCTGTTGGTCGGGGGTTCGAATCCCCCCAGCTCCACCATTTCTTAAATCACCGCAACAGGATTACGGAGCATATGGTGCAGAAAAAAGCTGATCGGTTCCGTCGCCTCCTGTTTGGGATATCCGTATTCATCGGCGCGCTGGGATATCTCTTCGGCGTGCAGGCGGCCGATCGTCCCCTTTATGTCATTCCTGTTTCAGACACCATTGACCTGGGACTATCCGCATTCATCCAGCGCGCCATCCGGGAGGCAACCCGCGCTCCGGCAGCGGCAATCATTCTGGATATCAATACGCTCGGCGGCCGCATCGATGCCGCGGACGAAATCGTCGCCGCTCTGGCGGACTGCGCCCCCATCCCGACCATTGCCTACGTTTCGAATACCGCCTGGTCTGCCGGAGCGCTCATCGCACTTGCCTGTGATACGATTTTGATGAAAAACGGTTCTTCCATCGGTTCGGCGGAGCCGCGTTCCCTCGGCATGGTTCCCGGGCAGGAATCGACGGATGAAAAAATCATTTCCGCGCTGCGGGCCAAATTTAAAGCCACGGCCGAACGGCACGGCCATTCGCCGGACCTCGCGCAGGCAATGGTCGACAAAGACATCGAGTTAATACAGGTGACAACGGATACTTCGGTGCAGATTTATACGCGACAGGCGTTGGATGCTGAAAAAACCCGGCAGGCGCTTGAATCGATCGGATCGGAACGGATCATTTGCCCGGCGGGAAAACTCCTCAATCTTACCGCGGAGGAAGCGGTCGACATCGGATTGGCCCGCGCCGTCCTTGCCGATGAGTCCGGCCTGCGCGCCTATATCGGAAAAACGCTCAGTCTTGCGCAATCGACGCTCGAGGCGGCCATTCGTCCACAGCCCAACTGGTCGGAAAACATCGTCCGTTTTCTAACCCACCCGCTGGTCAGTTCACTTCTGCTCAGCTTTGGATTTCTGGGAATAATTTTTGAATTAAAAATACCCGGATGGGGAATCAGCGGCACGCTCGGCGTTGTTTGCCTGGCCTTGTTCTTCTGGGGGCACTACCTTACCGGCCTGACGCAATGGATAGACATCGTTTTGGTCTTCATCGGAGCGATTTTGCTGTTTATTGAATTTTTCATTACTCCCGGCTTTGGCGTGCTGGGGGGCTGCGGTTTTCTCTTATTAATCGCCGGCCTCTTCATGACGCTTATCAAAAATCCGCTGCCGTTTCCCTCGTTACAGTGGCAGAACGCCCTCGCGATTATTTCCCAGGCGGCTATTTTTTCCGTCTTGATTCTGGCCGGTGTATTTAAATTTTTTCCCAAAACAGCGCTCTGGAAACGCATTGCCCTGACCAATCGGGAAGATACTGCGCACGGGTATTCCGCGCATCCTCCGACGGTCGCGATCGCCGTCGGAATGAAAGGGAAAGCGGCGACGATGTTGCGGCCGGCAGGCAAGGCGTATTTTAACGGCCGGCTTATCGATGTAACCACCGACGGCGATTTTATCGAACCCGCGTCCGCGATTGAAATCGTCCGCAGCGACGGCGCAGCTGTTGTCGTTAAACGCACGGAGGCATGATGATCCAGACAATGGTCTTGGCCATATCGCTGTTTATCTTCGGTTTTGTTCTACTCTTGTTCGAACTGCTCATTGTTCCCGGTTTCGGCCTGATCGGCATACTCGGGATTCTATCCGTGGCTGCAGCCTGTTATACGGTATTTACCTCGCTCAATACCGTCGCGGGAGTGCTGATTACCCTGCTCAGTGCGCTCCTCGTCCACCTGCTCATCCGTCGCTTACCCAAAACCGGCATATGGAAAAAAATACGCCTCAGCGCCGTGGAACGCGCCGGCGCCGGATTCTCCCGTGAAGAACAGGATTTCAAACAACTCCTGGGACAGGATGGCGTCGCGCACACGATGTTGCGTCCCGGCGGAACCGTGATAATCCGGAATCGCCGCTACGACGCGATTACGGAAGGAATATATATCGATAAAGACGCAAAAATTCAGGTCTGCAATATTTCCGGAACGACGTTGGTTGTAAAAAAAATTAACGGGTGACATCGTTTTTTCAAACAAAGGAGGACACGCATTATGCCGGTTATTTTAATCGTAATTTTTCTGCTCGGCGCTATTTCCCTGTTTGCGTATTTTATTCCGCTGCGCCTGTGGATATCGGCGATTGCCGCGGGAGTGCACATTTCGCTCTTCAGCCTCATCGGGATGCGCTTGCGCAAAGTCGATCCGCATGTCATCGTGCCGGCAATGATCGCGGTGCACAAGGCCGGGCTGACCCTCACTCCGGACAGCTTAGAAGCGCACTATTTGGCGGGCGGCGATGTCATTCGCGTGGTCAAGGCGCTTATCTCCGCCGACAAGGCAAACCTTGACCTGAAATTCGAACGCGCCTGCGCCATAGATCTGGCCGGCCGCAATGTTCTCGACGCGGTTAAAACGTCGGTCAATCCCAAGGTTATCGAAGCTCCCAAAAACGGACTGCTGTCTTCGGTGGCAAAGGACGGCATTGAACTGCGCGTGCGCGCGCTGGTGACCGTGCGGGCCTGCATCGACCGTTTAGTCGGCGGCGCTACGGAGGATACGATTATCGCCCGCGTCGGCGAAGGCATTGTGACGACGATCGGTTCCGCCGAACACTACAAAGACGTGCTGGAAAACCCGGATAAAATTTCCAAAAATGTGCTGGAACGGGGGCTTGATTCCGGCACGGCGTTTGAAATCCTTTCCATCGATATCGCCGATATCGATGTCGGCCGAAATGTCGGGGCGAAACTGCAAACCGACCAGGCGGATGCCGATCTGAAGGTCGCGCAGGCGCGCGCGGAGACGCGCCGCGCCATGGCGGTGGCCGAAGAGCAGGAAATGAAAGCGCGCACGCAGGAAATGCGGGCGCGGGTTATCGAAGCGGAATCGGAAATTCCCCGCTCCATTGCCCAGGCGTTCCGGGAAGGCAAATTGGGAATCATGGATTACTATAATTTACAAAACATCCAGGCAGACACAAAAATGCGCGAGCAGATCGGCCGAATGGATGCGGGCAAAGGCGAACGGGCGGCGCCGCCGGAACAAACACAATGACGCCACCCCGCGCGGTCAAGCAAGCGGCGTAAACAGTATACGCGGATTAAACGGGTATGGAAGCATTTATTAAGCTGGTTATTTATATCGTTATCCTAATTTTCTGGATCGCGGCGCAGCGTAAGCGCGATGGCTGGGATGAAAAAATTCCGGATTTCCCGGAGGAGCCGCAGACGAACGCGGCACCGCCGCCAGCGGCCGCTGCCGGCGGCGACCGCCGCAGCGTTGCCATTCCGAAAGCGAACAGCCGCGCGTTGCCCGCCGAAAAAAATACGCCCGTTTCCGCCGGTAAACATGGCGACGATACTATCGCCAGCCGCACCTATGCAGAACGGTTGCGCCAACGCCGGGAACAATTGAAGCCAAGCGCAGTCCCGCCGGAAGGCGAATCATTTCCGAAATCGGCGGAGCCGGCAGTAATTAATTCAGCGCGGGAGAACGAAAATCCCCTATCCGCGGCAACACCGCGCCCGGCTGAGGTGTCGATTCCGGCGCGACCGGCCGTGTACCAGCGGGATAATCCGCCGGAATTAATTTCAAAACCATTCTTGCAGAGCACGGCAAAAGAAGGTATAATATGGTCGGCAATTTTGAATCCGCCGCGCTGCCTGCGGCGTTGGCGGCGCGCAGCGCCGCCATTTTAAAAATTTCCGTATACGCGGTGCCGAAGTGGTGGAATGGCATACACGTCGGTCTCAAAAACCGATGGTCGCAAGGCCTTGTGGGTTCGACTCCCACCTTCGGTACCATTTTTTTTAACGCGCCTCGCATACCGTCCGGAGAGACTAAAACATGATCCTTGCGCGCAAAGAACTCCTCCTGGTTATTTTAGGCGCCGGATTTATCGCGAGTATGCTGCTCGCTTATTTTTTCAACGGCTGTCAATACGAGTGCGCGTTACCCAATGGCGGCTATCTAATTATCCGCTGGAACGCAGAAGCAAAAAAAATTGATATGCTGCGCTGGCAGCCGAAAGGCCCGGCCAAACAATTACCGAAAAAAACGATTCGGCTTCACGGGGCAAAGCCCGCCCCGCCCAATTAAAACTCAGCCGGGTTAATACGCGCTCGCCCGCTTCGCCGCCGACCACTCGCTGAATAAAACGCCGCATTCTGCACGCATAAAATCCGCGTAAATTTCAACACGCAAACAGCCGCGACGGGAAAATTCTTCATTGGAAAGAAGAATTTCGTTAAAACCGGCATTTGCCGCGTCGGCGATGCGCGCGCCAAAAACAAGCAGCGGCACACGCGCCCAATGTATCGCGCTCAGACACATCGGACACGGCTCACAGGTCGAATAGAGGACACATCCGGAAAGATCGACGGTTCTCAGGATGGCGCAGGCGCGGCGAATCGCGACGATTTCGGCGTGCGCGGTGATATCCGTTGTTTGCCACACGCGGTTGTGCGCGCAACAAATACGCCTACCGCCGCGGACGATACACGATCCGAATGGCGTTTGCCCTTTGGCAATTCCCCGCCGGGCCGCGGAAATTGCCGCGCGCATATGCCGGCGTTCAGGCCCAGCCCATGGGCTCTCCTTCATCACATTCCCCTTGGTCAGCGTATGGTTGGCCTGGGCGAACCCGGATAGTTCACCGTTCCGGCGTCATGCCCCGGGCTAGCGCCGCCGGTTTTTACGGCGGCGGATCATAAATATCACAACGCGGACAATCCCAGCCGGCTGTTTCCGGCCGCGGGATATGGTCTTCATGATGCAAGCGTTTCTTGGTGCCGCCGAAATCATGATAGTGGCGGCAGCAATTCTCAAAAGCCTGTTTATGCGTCGACTCATAGCGATACTTAAATGCGCGGTACTTCTCGTTTTTTTCAACCCAGGACTTCAGTTCATTGGCCAAAGCTCCGGCGTCGGCATACCCAAGATACAACACAACAAAATCCTGGCGCCCCAAGTCACGC
>JAMWCB010000054.1 GCA_023819605.1 Candidatus Omnitrophota bacterium | reverse complement strand
CCCGGGCGCCTGTCCCGCGTACTGTGGCGGGAAAAGCCCGGGGTATCTGAGCGGAATCCCGCAATTCCGCTTTCAACCCCGGCCTAAAGGCCGGGGTTTTCAAAGATGCGTGGATAAATTTGACTGGTTCTGATGAACGCACACCCGGCTATTCTTGCGGCTGCGGTTTTTTTTGCAATCACGCTGCCGAATACGTTATAATAACACCATGAAAAACAACTATTGGATTGGAATCGATCTCGGCGGCACGAAAATCGCCGGGGCGTGCGTCGATTCAACCGGACAGATACTGCACCGGCTGAAAATCCCCACTCCCCGGCAGGGTGGCGTAAAAAAAATCGTACAGTGCCTGGAGCAACTGTGCGGCCAACTCATCCAGTCTGCCGGCCCAAGCCTGCCGGCCGGCGCGGTGGGCATCGGCATCCCGGGTATTGTCGATGCCGCTCACCGGAATATCACGGTTACCCCGAACCTCAACATCAGCGGTCTTTCGCTCGCGGAAATCCTGGAAAAAAACATTCGCCTTCCGGTGATTATCGGCAATGATGTCAACCTGGGACTGCTCGGCGAACAGTGGCTGGGCGCGGCGCAGGGCAAACAAAATGTGGTGGGATTATTTCCCGGAACCGGCATCGGCGGCGCAATCATCATCAAAAATGAACTGGTCGAAGGCAGCAACGGCGCGGCCGCGGAATTGGGGCATATTCTCGTGCATCCTGACGGTCCCTTGTGCACCTGCGGCAACCGCGGCTGTCTGGAAGCGCTGACCGGCCGCTGGGCGATAGAACGCGATATCCGCGCGGCGGTTAAGCAAGGCGAAAAAACGGTGATCAGCAAACTGTTGAATAATGACCTTTCGGTAGTTAAAAGCAGTATCATTAAGGAAGCCTTGCGGCAAAAAGATCCCCTAACCATGAAACTGATCGGCCGCCTCGCGTTACATCTTGGCAGAGCATGTGTCAGCCTCCGGCATATTTTCGACCCGGACGCGATTGTCTTCGGCGGCGGGCTTATTGAAGCATGCCCAGAACATATCCTGCCGCCGGTCCAAGCCGCCGTCAAACAAGATCCCCTCTTCCGCCGCGTCAAACCGTGCGACATTCTCACCGCGCGCCTTTCCGACGATGCCGTGCTGCTCGGCGCGGTCGCCTTGGCGCATAAAACGCTCGGAATCAAATTACCGCCTGCCGCGCGCTCCCTTGAACTACGTATTGCGGAAAATGGACTCTTGATCCTGAACGGAAAACCGCGCCGACGGGATTTCTATATCCGCGCCGACGGTAAAATCAAAAAACGCAATGAGCGATTCCTGAGCCGGCGCTTTGAACTTACGCCGGAAGAACTGGAAAAAATCTGCAAAAAAAAACCGGCGCTGCTGATTATCGGCACAACTCCGGACTCACCGCTGTCTTTGACCAAACAAAGCGAAGCGCTCCTGCGCGGGTGGGACATTGCCTGCAAAGTGCTGCCGCGCGGCCAAGCCATTGAACTGTACCGGCAGGCGCCGGAACAGAACGCGCTTTTCATACAAAACCACTCATCCTAACCCGGATGATCGCGCGCAGGGAAAGTGCAATCTGCGTCCGCCGGAACAGATTAATTCTGGCTATCGACGCAAGCCCGCGCTTGGTCGATGATCTCCCGACGAACAATACCATAGACCGGCTACGGTGCTTTCGCTGAATACTCCCAGGGCATGTCTTGCGCAAACCGCCGCCAATATTTCCGCAGTTCCGCGCAAGCGGCTTTTTTTTCCCGACGGCATTGCTCGCGCACATACGGCACAACCCCGCGCCGCAACGGTTCCGGAAGCAGAATACCTTCCTTGGCCACCCAGCGCTGCTGAATATCCGCGTCATGCGCCGCGCCCAACAAATCCTGTATTTTTTTTACAGCTGAAACGAACGACGATCGAAAACCGTCGGGCCAGGCCGCCAAAAACTCCAGCCGATAACGCAGCTTTCTGATTTTAAGCCGTAGGGCATGTTGGCGCGGTCCGGCGGAAGGAAGTTTCGAATACCGCTGCAACGACAGTAATTGTTTGCGGATTTTTTTTCGCACGCGACGCCCGTCCGCGGGTACGCCGGCCGCCCGCGACAACGCCGCTACGGCATCCCTGCGCACAAAGTCGCGCACTGCCCGGCGCAGCCCTCGCTGCGCTTCTGTCTGCTGCCGCCGAGCAGAACGCAGGAGCAGAGAGATCCCTTTCCGAATCGCGCCGGCCGGCGCAGATTTGCGACAACGCTCCAAAAAAACCGTGCGCACTTCCCAATCCCGCACCGGGCCGAGCGCCTTGGCCAGCCGCGCTAACGCGCGCGCAGCGCGACGCGCAGGACCACGGCCGATCTCCGCGCGGCCGGCGGACAGAACCACGCGCATCCGGCGCGCGTAAACCCTCGCTTGATGCACTGCCGCCGCATCCGGCCCGGTGCCCAGCGCGGACAACGCGCGCCGCAGCCCATCCCACCACGCCGCGCCTATCTCCTGCGCGCTGCCGCCCGGCTTCATCCGCTGTAATAGTTCATAAAATAGTCCTGCGCACTGAACGGTTCCGTATCAACCCGCGCGCGACAATACGAGCGGTCCGGCTGCAAAAACCACGATTTTTCCGTATCCTGCCAATATAAATTCACTATTTCCCGCAGTTGGTTTTTAATCGTATCGTTATAAATTTCGAACAGCATCTCAATCCGCCGCTCTAAATTACGCCGCATCCAATCCGCCGAAGAAAGAAAAACCCGCGCGTTGTCGTTATTATTGAATATAAATATCCGCGAATGTTCCAGAAACCTGCCGACCACGCTTTTGACCTGAATATTCTCACTCATCCCCGCTACGCCCGGAATCAAACAACAAATACCGCGCACGACTAAATATATTTTCACGCCGGCGCCGGAAGCTTCATACAGTTTCTCGATCATCCGCAAATCCTCCAACGAGTTCATCTGCGCCATGATCAAACCATTGCCGTTCTGCTGCTGATATTCGATTTCCTTATCGATTAATCCAAAAAAATATTGGCGCAAATCATACGGCGACGAAACGATCCGCCGCCAGGGCGGCGGCAGCGAGTAGCCGGTAATCACGTTAAACATATCCGAAATATCCTGCGCGAAATCGTCATTACAGGTAAAATAACCGATATCCGTATAAACCTGGGCGGTTTTCTCGTTATAATTGCCGGTGGACATATGCACATACCGCCGGATCCGTCCCTCTTCCCGGCGAACAATCAGGGCCATTTTCGCATGCACCTTCATGCCGGCTAAGCCATACATTACGTGGCAGCCGGATTCTTCCAGTTCGCGCACCCACTGAATATTCAACTCTTCGTCAAAACGCGCTTTAATTTCCACGAGCACGGTCACCTGCTTATTATTTTCCGCCGCTTCTTTCAACGCGTTTATGATCGCCGATCCTTCGCCGGTGCGATAGAGGGTCATTTTAATCGCCAAAACATCGGGATCGCGCGCCGCCTGCGCGATCAGATCGACCGTCGGCTGAAACGACTGGTACGGCAAATGCTGCATAAACACGCTTTCCTTAATCGCTTCAAAGATACAACCGTACTGCCGCTGCGCCGGCAAAAACTGTTGATACTGCAAATACGGCAACGGCACTTGGGCAATCAACTCAAAAACATACGCCAAATCGAGCGGCCCCTCTACCCGGCTGATATATTCCGGATTGAACCCCAGGCCGTGGCAGAGCATTTCCCGCATTTGATCTCCGGCTTCGCTGCCGATTTCCAGCGCGACGATTTTTCCGCGCGCGCGCTTGCGCAATTCGTTCTCAATCGCATCCAGCAAATCCGCCGTCTCCTCTTCGTCCAGAGAAAACTCGCTGTTGCGCAGGATCCGGAAACTGGCCTGGGACTGCACCTTATAGCCTTTAAAAAACTTTTCCAGATTATGGCGCAGGATTTCATCGACCAAGATAAAACAATACTCCTCCGCTCCCGACGGAATTTTCACCAACCGCGGCACACTGCGCGGCACCGGCACGACCGCCAGATAAATCGTTCCCTCGCGGCTGATCGTCACGGCAAACGCCACTGTTTTCGAAGATAGCAACGGAAACGGCCGGCCTTGATCAACGGCCAGGGGCGTGACAATCGGAAACAAGGTGCTCTCGAAATAACGCCGTACGAACTTTTTCTGTTCCGGATTTAATTCCGGATAGGCTTTGATACTGACGCGGTTTATCGCCAACGCGGCGGTCAATGCTCCTTGATACAACGCATACAATTTTCCTTGAAGATGGTCGGCGCGTTCTTTAATCTGCCGGTACAGGTCCTGCGGATAATAGCCGACCGCATTTTTCTGATTGTACCCGGTATCAAGCAACTGCACCAGGCCGGCCACGCGCACCATGAAAAACTCCGCCAGATTGTTCACGAAAATACCGACGAATTTCAACCGCTCGAGCAGCGGATTTCCCTCTTCCGCCGCCTCCGCCAGCACCCGCTCATTGAACGCCAGCCAACTCAAATCCCGCGGAATAAATTTTTCTTCCGCGGACAGACTCTGATAATCGACCATCCCTTCACTCCCGCATGCGCAGTTTAATTTCCGCGCCGGTAATTTCTTCAAACAAATCTTTTTTATCGTTGAATTCGAGTTTCTCGAGCAGCAGATTTTCCGCGCTGGAAATAATCAGCGTTATATCCCGGCTGCGGCTGAACTCGATGTGCACGTGATGAATTTTTTGTTTATGGCTGCAATCCAGGGCATTAGCGATGCGCAGCAGCGACGCCAGTTTCAAAACCAGCAATTGCTGTTCCGGCGGCAGGCCGTTGAATACCGGATGGGTGCCGCGCGGCAACGCTTTGCGGTGATACCGCGCCACACAGGCGATCAAGCGCATCTCGGCTTCGGTCAAACGGAACAGATCGAGATTCATGATGATATATTCCGAATGCTTATGATGCGCACGGTTGTGAATGAACATGCCGGCGTCGTGCAAATACGCGGCGATCAAAAGATAAATCAATTCCGGATCGCGCAACCCCAGATGCCCTTTTAAATTATCGAACAAAATACGGGAAATTTGCGCGACTTTTTCGGCATGCGCCGCATCCACGCTGAATTTCCGGCAGAGCAACTGCGCGATCGACGACAATTGATTCATTTTATTAAACCGCTGGGAAAGCGTATTACTGAGCAACATATGCGCTAAAACCGCTTCCGCCAGGGCCGTCGATACGATCGTGATATGGTCATTCTGAACCAAGGTAAAAAAACCGTTCAGGACCGCGGTATACGCGCTCATCGTATCGGCATATTCCAGCGGAATTGTATAGGTCGCTTCCACCGTACTTTTCGCCATATCGTGCAGGGAATCCCCGGCCGCCTCAATTTGACGTTGCGTACACTGAAAATGATTGCCGTTGACACGCACATCCGGCGCGATCTGCGGCAGATAGCGCGCGTAGCTTTCGTCGATCAGAAATACGTCGTTGATTTCCACCGCCGGCAACAAACGTTTCAACGACTGAAATTCGTTCTCGATATACTCTTCCACCACGTCATGAACTTCGGCGATACTGCCGTCTAACTTGCTCATCAATTGCTGAATCCGCAGCATGCCCACCGGCAAACCGATCGTCATCACCGCAAAACCCTTTTCCATCACGGAAATATCCAAACTTCCCGAGCCTAATTCCGCAATCAGCACATTCCGCGCTTCCAGCGGGTAGGTCGTATGCAGTTGGTAGGACAAATACGCATCCGTATAATAAATGACGTCGCCGACGGTCAGGACATCGATCGCATAGCCGGTTTTCCGGCGCACCGTATCGATGAAAATATTTTTATTGCGCGCTTCGCGAATCGCGGTGGTGGCGATAACCCGCGTCGCCGACACATCATACTGGCGAATGACGCGTTTATAGTTCTCGAGCACGAAAATGATCTGTTTCGTCGTTTCCGGCGCAATCATCCCGCTGTAAAACGTATTGCGTCCGATCGGAATAATATTTTTTAAAAATTCAATGGTCGCGACTGTTTCCTGAACGGCTTCGCCGATGATCAGCTTGATGGAATTAGAGCCGATATCGATCACCGCGGTGCGCCGCGGCTGACTATTTTTGACATCCATAAAAATGTAATCCCCGTGAATGCATGGCCATGAAAACAAACTGCTGCAGGGGGGAAAAAAACAGCAGCCCGATTGCTTCCGTGCGTGTATACTGTAGTTTACTACAATTTAGCCTTCCACGCAAGCGGGCGATGGGCCAGGGCAGCGCAAAAAACATCTTGAGAAAGGCGGAGCGGGGGTTATAATGTATGCTGCATGGTGAACCGCTTTGATTTTACAAAACCGGGAACAGTTCTGATCAGCTGCGGACGCGGTATCGCGCCGTTTCTGGAAACCGAACTGCGCGAACTCGGCCACCCGATCCAGTCGCGCCATGAAACCGGCGTGATCATCTCCGCCGGCTGGCGGCAATGCCTGCGGCTCTGCCTCTGCCTGCGCACCGCTCTGCATGTGCTCTGGCAGCTCGGAGAGTGGCGATGCCGCACCGCCCAGGAATTATACGGCTACGCCGCCGCCCTGCCATGGGAAACGTTGATTTCGCCTGCGGAGTATCTGAGCGTCGTTTCCCGCACGGATACTGCCTGCATCCGCAATTCCCAATTTGCCAACCAGAAAGTCAAGGACGCCATCGTCGACCGCATTGCGGCAAAAAAAGGCAAACGTCCGGATGCCGGCGCACAGCGCAAAAATGCCGTCGTCAATCTGTTCTGGAAAGATGACCGTTGTTGGCTTTATCTGAACCTCTCCGGCGAAAAACTTTCCGACCGGGGATACCGCGCCATACCCCACCAGGCGCCGCTGCAGGAGACTCTGGCCGCGGCGCTGCTCCGCGCTATGGGATATAACGGCAGCCAACCGCTGGTCCTGCCGATGTGCGGCAGCGGCACGCTGGCCGTCGAAGCGGCGCTGATCAGCGCCGGTCGCGCGCCCGGCCTCGTGCGGGAAAATTTCGGATTTATGCATGTGCTGCCGTTTCATTCCGCGGAATGGCGCAGCCTGCGCGCCGAAATCGCCGCATCGGCGAAAAACAAAACCGCCGCGCCGATCGTTGCTTCCGATTATGACCGCACCGCCCTGGCGGCAAGCCGGCGCAACGCGCTTGCCGCCGGCGTCAGTCAGTTCATCGAATTCCATCAGGAAAAATTTCAAAACACGCCCCTGCCGCCTGCCCCGGGCATCATTTTACTCAATCCGGAATACGGTCACCGTTTAGGCGATGCCGAACAGCTCGCCGCCGTGTATGCCTCGATCGGTGATTTTTTTAAACAGCGCTGCGCCGGATACCTGGGGGGAATTTTTACCGGCAATATGGAATTGGCGAAAAAAATCGGCCTGCGCACAAAACAGCGGATGCCTTTTTTTAACGGGGATATCGAGTGCCGGCTGATCACCTATGAATTGTACGCCGGCAGCCGGAAAAACACCGTTCCGAACGAACCGCGATTATGACGAGCGGCGCGAACGGAAGGCGATACCGATAAGCCCGCTCAAGAACAAGACTATCGATGCCGGTTCCGGTACCACCGCCAGCGTGGAAATGCTGTAGCCGCTCGGCGCCATTTTCGCATTCAACTGCGGGATGTAATACGGGAGAAACGAATCGATATTTAAACGGTACGTGGGATTACTGTCGTCAACGGCAAAGTGCGTGCCGAGCACGGTCAATTCGTTATTCCAGGCCATCAACGTCGGACTGCCGGAATCGCCTCCCTGTAAACCCGCCTCATCTGGATACGCGGAGGTATTAACTTTATGATAGTCGTAGACCATGGATACCGTAGCATTATTCGCCCCGGAATTGGCCAGTGCAAAGCGGTCATTGGCGCCGCCGAACGTATCTCTGCCCACCCGGTGCGTCCACCCATACGGCAAAAACTCTTTACCCACGTAGAAACTCAAATCCGTATCCAGAACCCGGTAAAACGCGATATCATCGACAGCGCTGATCGCCGCGGCCAAACGCCCCAAAACCAAATCCGCGGTTTGCGTCTGGCCGCTGCCGTCAACTGAAGTCAACTCGTCATAACCGGCAACCGTATACGATTTGAGCATCCCTTCGCGGTTCACGAAAAGAACATTCGAACCGACCGGGATACGATAATGATTGGCGCCGACAAAATGCAAGGGCGAAACCATGGTAACGCACTGATTGCTGTTGACGCTGTTCCAGCCAACACCGGAAAAATCATAACCGGCGGCAAAAAACGAGGGGTTTTCCCGATTGGTTCCGGAAAGGAAACGATCATGCCGCTGCGGATCGTATTCATTGATCTGAATCGCGCGCACAGCGTTATCGCTGAACAATAAAAATGAAATAAGACCGAGGATAATTTGCTTCATAAAAAGAATACTGCTACGAAAATCTCTTTAAAAATATACCACCCCGCATATATTTTTGCAAACATGTCCCTTTTACGGCGTTTCGGCACACTAAAAAAACCCCCGGGGATTATTCCCGGGGGTTCTGCCTCGCCAGCCAAACTCCCGCACACGTTACTACTGTAGCAGCGCCGGGCGCAATGCCGTTGTTATGAACATGTGCGCGGATAAACAACTTGCCTTACGCAGCGTCGCGCTCGTCTATTTTAAATTGTTTGATTGCCCCCATCAAATTACCGGTATGCGAGGCCATGACCTCAATCGCGGACGAAAGATTTTCCGCGACCGCCGCATTTGATTCGGTAATCGAGGTATTTTCTTCCATACTCGCCGCCTGCTCCTGCGTGGATTGCGAAATCATTTGGATTTGCCGCGCAACCATATTGATCTCGTCGACGATCTTTTTAATATTTTCTCCGGCCTTTTGCGATAGGCTCACGCCGGTTTCAACCTGCCGCGAACTGGCCCGAATCAAATCCACGATTTCTTTCGCGGAATTGGCGCTGCGCTCCGCGAGTTTTCTCACTTCATCGGCGACAACCGCAAAACCTTTGCCGTGCTCGCCGGCACGCGCCGCTTCAATGGCGGCATTCAACGCCAACAGATTGGTCTGATCGGCGATATCCGTGATAATTTCCACGGCCGTGGCGATTTGCTTGGAACCGGTTTCAATCGAACGGATCGCATCCAACGTGCTCTCCATATACCGGCCGGTTTCATCGGCAGCCGTCGCCGTGTGTTGCGTAATATCATTAACCTGGGAAGCGTTGTTGGCATTCGATTGCACGGACCCGGACAATTCTTCAAATGATGCCGATTGCTGCTGCGCGCCATCGGAAATTTTCCGCGTCGACTCCGCAATATTCGCCGTCGCCGTGCCTAATTCCGCCGTGGCATTATACAATTGCCGGATCATGTACGCGACTTTTTCCTTGGTGTCCTGCACGGCATTGGCGATCATCCCCATTTCATCCTGCCGTTTCAATAATCCCGGCAGAACAGTGACCGCAAAATTACCGTTCGCTAAATCTTTCAAATTCTTCACCAACTGAGAAATCGGCCCATTAATCGTGCGCGCGAACAAGGCCGCAATGACCACACTGATTATCGCAAAAATAAAACCGAGGATGCCGACCACACGCTTAATCACCGCTGCCGCCGTTAAAAATTCCTTCTCGTAACTGCTGGCGATGATAAACAAATCCCAGGGAGCGAAATAGCGGTACGCGGCTACTTGCATATCCTTTTCCCCATCGGCAACAAACCGAAGCGCCCCGTTCTTCTGCGACTTTATTTCCTGAAAAAACTGTTTTGCGGACCAGTCCTGGCCGGTGGCGGTGCGGTGAATCTTGACGATCCCATTAGAATTAAACGCGTAAATTCCGCCGGTCTTTCCGATCATGATCGTGCCGATTGTTTTTTCGATTGCCGCTAAATATTCCTGAAGTGGCACGCCGACATACAATATCCCGATAATTTCACCGGATCCTGAGCGAATCGGCATATAGGCGGTCACATAATCCTGATTAACGACAAAGGCTTTTCCCTGGTACGTTTCGCCGCGCAACACCGCTTTAACCACCGGGCTATCTGAAGGAATAAATGTTCCCACCGCGCGCTCTCCATCGAGCTTCAAAACATTCGTAGAAATGCGTAAAAAATGGTCGCCCGGCATCTTCTGAAAAATGGTGCACGTGCCGCCGGCGATTTTCTGGATTTTATCGACAATCGTATAATCATTATGAATTGCCTGGTTTCCCGCCTTCCAACCCGGCAGCGACACGCTCACCACTTCTTTAGTATTGAACTGGTTAATCGCTTGAAATTTTACCGGAGAACTTTCGTCAACGGTCAAAGTCCCAAAACTCTGCATAACCGTCATTGCCGTATGCAAATCCGAAACAGTTTTTGCGTTTAACGTCTTTTCTTGCGACTCGTACATCTGATAGATAATATCGATAGTATTGGCCAGATTTCTCTCCTCGCTTTGCTTAATTTCGCGCACGATCGTGGATAAAATAAATGCGGCGGCAATAAAGATAGGCACATTCGACATTAGCACGATAATTGCAATGAGTTTATTCTTAATCTTCCAATTCGTCAACGCGTTCATTTCCCCCTCCTTGTTAACTATGCGAACCAAATATGAATTTTTAATTCACTATTATTTACATTCTATTTTGAGAAAAATTTCACAAAAAAAATTGCAAATTCTCCTTGTAGTTTATTTATCGGCATAAACGAAAATATCTTTAGTAAAATTTAACGCCGAACAAAAAACTCACGAAATTTCTTCGCGTCTTCAAAGATACCATATAGCTAACATTTTTTCGGCAGGCGCATCATTTTCAGCGTCGTGCGGGCGCCGTCCTGCCACGGCCAAAACATAACCAGAATCACGCCGTCTTCAAAATCGCGATAAAAGAGCGTCTGATTAAAACTAATCCCGCCGACGTCCTTAGCGATACGCAAGGCCTGTTCATCCGGTTTTTGATGAGCGGGTTTGACTGCCTGCCCCAAGGCAGTCGTAAAAATATTATTCCACGTGGATAGCTCAACATTTAAAAATACCAACTCGCAATAATCGTCGCTGCGCCGGCGCTTTTCGTACACATTCAACGGCGCGATCGATTGAAGAATCGTCTGAAAAACAATATCCGAACGCATTAAAACCGCCTCCACGACGTATCCGAAACTGCACGAATCATTCACATACCCTAAAAAATTACGCGAGCGTCTTCATTTATTCTATTACGCAAACAATTTTTTTGCAACCGCCGAACTGCGCCATGCCCGGCACCACGGCGCCAGGGATTTCTCTTACCTGCACTTTTTGGATCAGATCGGCCGTTGACCGCCGGCTGCCTCTTTAAATTTTTGCCATTCAAGCGTGCCGCGATTACGCCTATTGCGCTGTTTCAATCATTTTTTCCAAAGCGCGTAATTTTTGAATCAGATCCACGGAAATTTTTTCGGATAACGGCGCCGACCGCTAAAGCTTTCAATGCTTCCTCTTTCTTATTATTCAACGCCAAACGCAAAATTTTTGCCGCCTCCGTATGGAATTGCGCATGCAAGTCTTTTATTTCCGCGCAGAGCGGCAAGCTTTTCTGCTGAGCCGGAAACTCGCTGTACAACCACCTGCCGAATTCACACTTATTATCCGTTTGCACCACGAGAGGATTGAATTCACTGCTGCCCTCGTCAACCGCCATACGCAAGCGGACAAACCACTGCAAATGAGCCCGTATGGCCGCATCGACTTTTTCCTTAATACCCATAACAATCTCCTGTCCTTGTCCGTTAATCTTTTACGAATACACTATCAGCATAACAAATTTTATGCGCCGCCGCACTGAAAAAATATACGCAGGCTAAATTACTTTTTTCTTCCACGGGGAAAGGGGGGACCGTCCCGCGCTTTCTGCGGGACGCCAAGCCTAAGTATCTCGCAGCAGCGCGGTGAGCCTATCCTCAAGCGGCGAAACGGCGCAGATGCGGCAGGGACAAGGCCTGCGACCAAAGAGCGCACAGGCGTACTCTCCGCAGTCCGTCGCGCACTCTGCGGGAGCAGAACGCCGTACCCGCCTGCATATCCGCCGTTGCAGCAGCGATGCCGCGAGATATTCAGGCGAGGGGGAAAACTCCGTTTTCCCTTATGGAACAAAAAAACATCTTTTATTAAAACTCAAAGATGGTTTTTTTGTAATGGCGGGGACGACGGGGCTCGAACCCGCGACCTTCGGATCGACAGTCCGACGTTCTAAACCAGCTGAACTACGTCCCCTGTAAAGACTCTATCGTTTACCGTTACCAGGATAACGCTCCTGCGTAGAGTCGGGGTTGACCCGCATATTTCATCACTCGTCTGGAGACGAGCAAAAAGTGCGGGAATACCCCGATAGCGAAATTGCACCGTTCTTAACAATGAAGCAGTTATTTAATGAGCCGGTATAACTAAACCTAAGCATTTCTCGCTGCGGCGCGACCTGCTAACGTCCAGTATAAATCGTACCGATTTAATTTATCGGCCCTTCGGGCGGATATTTCACCTTCCTGGTGAAATATCCGGGTTAGTACTGGTGGGCGCGGAAGGACTCGAACCTACGACCCCTTCCTTGTAAGGGAAGTGCTCTAACCAATTGAGCTACGCGCCCGGCATAAAGAATCGTTATTTTATTGTACCTTTTTTCCCCGCTTGTCAATATTCTTTCTTCCATATTGTTTCTTCATATTTCCCAGCGCAGGCCGATCCGGCACGCATCCCGGGCTCCGGCCGGCGCGCGCACGACCTCCAAATGCTCCAACAAGGTATACATCGGATCTACCAGCCAGGCCTGCGCCGGCGCCAATTTCTGTTTTAACCGATACCGCCCTTCGCCGATTATCCATCCCAATCCCGCGGTGAAAAGCAAATCCTGGGTACTGGGATGCTGCGACCACGCTTCATACGCGTATTCCCAGACAAACGAACACGCCTGGCTGAACGCAATGCTGCCGGGAATGCCCCACTCGGCCGTACGCGCGCGTAAATATGTTTCCGAACCCCACAACGGGTGCAGGATAAAATTATAAACCGCCGAATCGTCGTCCCACACCGGGCCGGAACGATAGGCCTGCTTGAATTTATGCCAGGAAGGCCGCGGCACCTCCTCCGCGGCAACCAAAGCGGCATAGCCGACGGCCATTAAACTCGCGCAATACATCAACGGCTCTTTGACCTGCAGAGACGCTTCTTGTTCCTGCCCGAACAGGCGGGGCGCCAGCCCAAACAGTATCGCGCCACAGACAAAAATACGGCTCAGGAACATCCGGCACCGCATATCGCCTACTCCACGGTTACGCTTTTTGCCAAATTCCGCGGCTGGTCCACATCGCACCCCAATCCTACGGCAATGCAATACGCCAGCAGCTGCAGCGGCAAAATCGTCAGCAGCGGCGAGAAAAATTCATCAACCACCGGAATATTGATCACATAGTCCGAATACGCCGGTTTGCGGATCTCCTTATCGCCTTCGGTAGCGATGCTCAATACCGCGCCTTTGCGCGCGCGGATTTCACGGATATTCGACAGCATTTTGTCGTATACCGCCGAGTACGGATTGATACAGATGACCAGCGGAAATTCGTCGATAAGGGCGATCGGCCCGTGTTTCATTTCCCCGGCGGCATAGCCTTCCGCGCTAATATAGCTGATTTCTTTCAATTTCAGCGCGCCTTCCAACGCCGTAGGATAATTGACATTGCGCCCTAAATAGAGAAACGGGTACTCGCCGAAACGCCGCCCATAGGCGGAATGCGACTGTTTAGCCCACTGCTCGGCAAAAGCGAGCGCTTTCTTCGTATCGCGGAATTCCTTAATCTCGTCTTCAAGGAATTTAAACTGCGCGGCAAGCCGGTAATGGTAGCGCTGCAAATATTCATGCGCGACTTTTTTTACTTTGCGCTGGTGCAGCAGGCAGCGTTCCATCAATGCCGGAATCGAACCCAGCGTTCGCAAAAACTTTTTCGACTGCCGCTCCGGCACGGTTTTAAACAATGCCCCCAGATAAATCGCCAACAAATAAAACGTGGTCAACTGCGCGGTATAGGCTTTCGTCGACGCCACGGCGATTTCTGGTCCGGCATACGTAAACAGGACGCCGTCGGACTCGCGGGCGATGGTGCTGCCGACCACATTACAGAGGGACAGCACATATGCGCCTTTTTCCTTCGCGGCGCGCAAGCCGGCCAGCGTATCGGCGGTTTCACCGGATTGGCTGACCGGAATGACCAGGGTGTCCGGCGATATGATCTGCTCCCGATAACGGAATTCGCTGGCCGTATCGACATTGACCGGCAGGCGGGTTAATTTCTCTAAAATATATTTGCCGCACAAACCGGCGTGATACGCGGTGCCGCAGGCGATAATCTGAATATTCTTGATCGATTTGAGTTTTTTGTCGGAAATTTCCGCCTGCTGGTCGAAAACCACCCGTTGCTGCTTCACGCGATTTTTGAGGATTTGCCGCACGACATCCGGTTGCTCATAAATTTCCTTAATCATAAAATGCGGATAGCCGGCTTTTTCCGCCTTTGCCGCGTCCCAGCGGATCGAAACCACTTTTTTCTTGATCGGACGGCCATTGGCCTGATACGTCGCGTAATCATTTTTTTTCAATACCACGACTTCGTCGTTGTCTAAAAACAACACCTGCCGTGTATATTTCAAAATCGCCGGAACATCCGAAGCGAGAAAATTTTCATTTTGGCCGCCCACTCCCACAATCAACGGGCTGTCCCGCCGGGC
>JAMWCB010000053.1 GCA_023819605.1 Candidatus Omnitrophota bacterium | reverse complement strand
CTGCTCTCCGCATCATACCGCTGCGCAGTGAACCGCAGCGGGTTGCCGATACCTGATGCCTGCTCCGGTTTGCCGAACGCATCATAGGTATACGACTCAACCACCGCGCCGCTGTCGTCGCTAAGCGCGATGACACTGCCTAACCCGACTATTTCGCCAGGATGGTGAAATAGTCGCCCGTAGGGCCTATACCGTATATCATTTATGATATACGGTTGCTATCGGGGTATGCCCGCACCATGACGCTCGTCTGATACGAGTACATATATGCGGGCGAAGCCATCCAATAGATAAAAATACCGCTGCCCGTTGCGGTACAACACTACCGGCTCATCGATGCCGGGCCCGTACACGTAGCGCGCCACGAGTGCACTGCCGGCATCGGTTTCCTGGATGCATTCCCAGCCGTCATAGCAATAATGAAGCTCACCCGGGCTAAAGCCCGGGGTATCTGAGCGGAATCCCGCAATTCCGCTTTCAACCCCGGCCTAAAGGCCGGGGTTTTCAAAGATGCGTGGATAAACTCCGCTGCCGTTGACGGTTTTCGACGTCCGCCGCCCGGCATAATCATACGTATAGGCAACATTCAACCCGGTTTTGGTTATCCGGTTTAACCGCCCGTAGTAATCATACCCATAGGCACGATGTTGATGCCTAATGCAGTAAACTGATCTACCGATGGATCAAAACTCACCTAATGGCGGTACTATCTTTTTTACACTACTCAATAATGAAGAACTATTCTATTATTGTCATCCAACTATTAAATCGAATCCCATAGCGGGCATGCTTTTTCACATAATCCTGGACCGTATAACAATTTTTATATGTGTAAGGCTTATTTGGAGATACTTGCCAATCAGTTGTTATATAAATCTTTCTACTTTTAGAGCATTCAAGCAAATTTTTCAAAAAAATAAGTACCTGTTTTCTATACTTGCTTTTAAACTTAAAACGTTTACACAAAGTGTCTTCTTCAATCAGATCATACGCAAAAAACCAACCATTTTTCTTATTTTTAAACTCCGGATTTCCTAAATGATATAAATCTCCACCTATTTCTTCAAATTTCGTTTGCCACAAAGAAGGATCCCTATGTGAGCTCGGAGGATTCGTACAAACCACAGCAAAAGAATAATCGTTTCTGTCACTTATTTTTTTTATCGGCTGTTCAACGAGAATTTCTATTGATGGCATATGTTGTCTTCATCCTCCGTTATCGGTATTGTTAATAATTTTCTTCTGCCTGAAAATCAGTCCATGCTTCGTCTAATTCTTTTGATGTAGCATCCCTATTTCGATTACTTCCTTTAGGCATAGCCGGTTTCCATTTTCTATGAAACCAATCTCTGAATTTCTTATTTTTTCTTATTTGTTTCTCCCCTTCACCTTTTTTAACACTATCCGGATCCGATGACTCCGCCCCCGCCCCCAGCCCATACGGATCCACCCAGTTCACCGGATTATTGTAGCCCGCTTATTTCATCGCCGCAGGGAATCGTGCGATGAAATGGGCGTATCCCGCCAAGCAGTTACATCACGACGCCCTGTCCTATACAAAGCGGCGGGATCTATCCCGCCGATCTGTGGCGGGATGTGCGACGGCGGCCCGCAGGGCCGATATTTCACCGGAATGGTGAAATATCCGGGATAGCAATACGTATATAGGTTGAATCCATCATGGTACTTCAACGGGTCCGGCGTCAAGAACCGCCCGATTCCCGGATCATAATACCGGTACCGGTAATGAAGCTCTCCCGGTCTCTGAGAGAGCGGAATCCCGCAGGTTCACGTTGAACTCCCGCCGGCAAAGCTATTTCAAAACAACCTTGTAGTTCAACGCATGCGGGATAGTACTTCCCGCTCTCCGCATCATAACGCTGCGCGGTGAATAATAATGGGTTGCCGATGGTTGATGCCTGGGCCGGTTTGCCGAACGCATCATAGGTATACGACTCGACCACCGCGCCGCTGTCGTCAATTAAAGCGACAACGCTGCCCAGGCCATCCAGCAGATAAAAATACCGCTGGCCGTTACGGTACAGCACTACCGGCTCGTCGATGCCGGGCCCGTACACGTACCGCGCCACGAGTGCACTGCCGGCATCCGTTTCCTAAGTTTTTACGATCCTCATAACCTCTATGTCACGGCACATAAAGCTTCCATACAAACCATAACACGGCTCAATCTCTATGTATTTTTTCCCACCGGCGGCACTTTTAATAATTAATCCGGCAATAACATTTTGCACATTAAAATCAAATAATTTTAATTCTTCGATTCCAGAAAATTGCATCTCAATATATGATTTTTTTTCCAACACATAATGACCGCGTGAATCAATATTTTTCGACATAATAAAAAGATAAAATAAAATCTTTAGCAAAATCCCTTCTCTATTTATCTCTATCTTAGTAATTTCTGCGTCATGAAACGATGGCCATTTTCCAAAATATTCAACCACCGGAGTACTGTTCTTAATGAATTCTATACACATTATATTTATCCTTTCGGTCTACCGGGATCTCTTTTAGGCTTATCTCCGCTCCAATCCCAATCATGGATATGCGGGTCGCCAGCACCATGGTCATGTCCATAATCCGTATCTTGCACAGCATTTCCATCCGGCCCAAATTGTCTAATCGTCTTACCGCCATCCTTATTCGGATATTCTTGCGAAGAATTCGGCTGGCCTTTAACGGGCGTCCTATCCCCCGCCCCCAGCCCATACGGATCCACCCAGTTCACCGGATTATTATAACAGTACGTGTATAGATTAAAACCATCATGATACTTCAACGGGTCCGGCGTCAAGAACCGCCCGATTCCCGGATCATAATACCGGTACCGGTAATAGTACTTCCCGCTCTCCGCATCATACCGCTGCGCAGTGAACCGCAGCGGGTTGCCGATACCTGATGCCTGCTCCGGTTTGCCGAACGCATCATAGGTATACGACTCAACCACCGCGCCGCTGTCGTCGGTAAGCGCGATGACACTACCTAAGCCATCCAATAGATAAAAATACCGCTGCCCGTTGCGGTACATCACTACCGGCTCATCGATGCCGGGCCCGTACACGTAGCGCGCCACGAGTGCACTGCCGGCATCGGTTTCCTGGATGCATTCCCAGCCGTCATAGCAATAATAAACTCCGCTGCCGTTGACGGTTTTCGACGTCCGCCGCCCGGCATAATCATACGTATAGGCTGCGGTCAGGCCGGGCTTGGTTACGCGGTTTAACCGCCCGTAATAATCATACCCATAGGTATATATGCCGTCGCCGCTGAGATTGCCGCCCGCGTCGTAGGTATACGCTGTGCCGTTGACGCTGGTGTATTGGTTCAGCGTGTTCGCCTGATAGGCTACGGGGGCTCCACCGTTGGTAACGGCAGTGCGATTGCCCATGGTGTCATAGGCGTAGGTTGTCAGCGCAACACCGGGCAACGCAGCCGATACTAAGCGGTAGTTATCGTCATAAGTATAGGTCGTCTGCCCCTGCGCACTATCCATAGTCAAACAATTGCCGACATTATCGTAGGTATACACGAAACTGCGCAACGCTGCGCCGCCGACAGCAGTATAAACCAAACTCGTCAGGCGGTTGGCATCGTCATAGCCGTAAACTGCCATCATGCCGTTGCCGTACACCGCGCGCACCCGCCTTCCGAGGTCATCATAGGTGTAACTGACCAATGAAATATTTCCGGCATTGACATCGACCAGCGCGCTCAGGCGCTCATTGACGTCATAATCGTAGCGGAGCCGGTAGCCGTCCGGATAGGCCAGGTTTTTTCGGTTGCCCACCGCATCATAGGTATATGCCACGCTCATGCCGGAATAATACTGGACACCGCTCAGACGATTGAGCGCATCATAGGAAAATGCCGTATAAAGCACACTCATGCCGCGCTGATCGGTTACCAGTTCAAGATTGCCGCAGGGATCATAGTCATAAGAGGTCTCATAGCCCGGCAGGGAAACCAGCGTCCGCTTTGCCAAACGGCCGGTCGGCAGATAGCTATAACTTATACTGTTGCCTCGCCGGTCTTTTTTCAGAACAAGCCGGTTTGCCGCGTCAAAGCTGAACTGCTCGGTGCTGCCGTCGGCGTAAGTGACGCCGCTGATGCGATTGAAGGCGTCGTAAGCGTAATCCGTAAACGCGCCGTTAGCGGTTTTGATCCGGCGCAGTTTGAGGCCGTCATAGATAAATTCCGTCGCATTATCCATGCGGTCGTAGCGTTTGCTGAGGCGGTTGACCGCGTCATAATCGTAGCGCACGGATTTGCCGTTGGCGTCAGTGCGCCGGATCAGGTTATCCATGGCGTCATAGGCAAACACGGCGCTCTGATTCAGCGGATTGATTACCTGAATCAACCGATCCGCCTCGTCATAGATAAAATACGCGGTTTTGGCGACGCCGGCCAGCGTCCGTCGGACACTGGTCAGGTTGTGGTGAGCATCGTAGGTGAACTGAACAGCGGTGCTGTCCGGATACTGCATGCGGGTCAACCGGTCCAACGCGTCATACTCCATCGTATACGCATGGCCGCTGGCATTGGTCACGCCGGTGAGATTTCCGACGATATCGCGAGTAAAGACGGTCTGAGTATTGAGCGGCGAAATGACTTTCGTCAGATTGCCGTAGCTGTCGTATTCAAACTGCGCGGTGTATTGCCGGGCATTGGTAACGCTTTTTACTTTGCCATTACTATAATACGTAAACATAGTTTGCTGCCCGCGCGCATCGGTCAACGTCGTCAAATTCCCGGCAGTATCCCGGCTAAATACCGTCGTATTACCCAGCGGGTCGCTGAATCGCAAAACAGCGTTGAATGCCGCATCGTATTGCCATGCCCATTGCTGCTGCGGGTCTATACAATAGCCGGTCATATTGCCCTGCGCGTCATAGCTCCAGTTTTGCTGCACGCCGTTGCGAAAGGTACGCGAGATGCGGTTATTATTTTCGTCATAGGCAAACGCGGTGACGCCGGCCGCATCGGTAATCGAGGTGACTTTACCCTTCCAATAGGTGCAGATCGATGTATTGCCGCGTTTGTCGTTCATGACCAGCGTGGCTAATTGCTTATTAACCGTATATCCTATCGATTGCTGCAAAGCATTGCTGATGGATACCACGCTGTTGTCGTTCAAATTATAGGCAAGGGTAATATCTTGAGCGCGCGGCAGGGTCATACGCGTCATCTTATAAATATCGGTGGGGTTTTCGTAATAGAATTTGGTAATGGTGTTCAACGGCGCCTGAACTTCGGATAAGCGCTGCTGACTGTCATATACATAACGCGTCTGGCGATTTTTCGGGTCAGTGACGGTTTCTAACAGGCCTTGGCTATTATACGAAAATGTCAAGGCCCGTCCGGCGTTATCCGTGACGGATGCCAGCCGGTTCTCGGCATTGTAGGCAAGATTGAGCATGCTTCCTAAACGATCACGAATGGTCGTCAGACGATAGTCGCTGGCGGCCTGGGTGAAAATATACTGGGTGCCGTGTCTTTTTCGCCAGATATATTGGCCGCTGCTTTTGGTCAATGTTTCATAAAAACCAGCCTGTGGCATCCACGCCGTGCCGTTAAAGGTATAATTGACCAGGGTACCGTCTTCATTCTGTATCGTCACGTTAGTGTCGGAATTTTCCGTCAATACAATGTTATAATTATGCTGGATGCCGTAGCCCATCGACCCCCGGTAGGTCGTCTGGCTGCCGTAGGTCGGGATAAACGCCAACCGCATCGGCGCTAAGCCGGAAGAGCTCTTCAGGCTCAGCGGCGTGCCGGCAATCAACATGACCTTGCCGCCGGCTTTGCACACGTTCATGCCGGCGGGCAATGCGCTATTATTAAAAACACCAATGATATAATTTGGTGATGGATCATCGATGGTTAAACGCGAAATATTAGGAAAGAATCCCGGGAAGCCAAATCCCGGCAAATCATCGCCGCCGGGATTTATACCGCCTAACCCCGGCACGTCATCGCCGATTTCCGGAGCCGGGCCATTGCCGGTTACATCCGGGCCGTCAATCCCACCGTCTCCGTCACTGCCGCCGCTAATCACGTCCGGCCCGGTGGGGCCGTCCGGCAGCGGCGGCGCTGCTTCGGGAGAATCAGCCATACCCTGCTCTTCATCCCAAATACTGCAGGCATCGCCTTTGTCCCCGGCAGGAGGCGCCGGTTCCGGCGCCGGCTCGGAACTGCCCTGCTCGGTTTGTTCACAGGCACGCGTATTCTCTATTACCAGCGAAAGGCCACATATAACGGATACCGTCAGAAAAATACTCAGCCAGCGTTTCATTATTTGACCTCCTGCTTCGCTAATACCTGACGCATACTTTTTATGGTTTGCAGCAATCCATCGGCCTCTGCCTGCCGGGCGCTATCCGGGGCTGAAGCGATACATTGCTCGGCAAGTTCCTGCGCCGCGGCAAAATCGCGCATCGCATAATAAACCCGGATTTTCGCCAGTAACGCCTGTGTTCGATACAGCGGATTTCCCGCGACCATATCGAGCTGCGACAGCGCTTCCGGCCAGGCTTTGCGGTCGCAAAAAACATCGGCGAGAATCAAACGCACCGGTTCTTGCAAAATGTCCGGTTGCGCTAAAACCGCTTCCGCATACGAAAGCGCCGCCGCATAATCACCCTTTTGCCATAAACACTGCAATGCCTTGCCCGGCAGGCTGGCAGTTTCAAAACAGGAAAAAGCCTGCTCAAAATCCTGCAGTGCATAATAGGTATCGCCTAAACCCTCCTGATCATTGGCGGCAGCAAAGCTTGCCAAAGCCTCTTTCCAGCGCAATGCCTTGGCATAGGCGCGCCCCAACCCGGCATGGTCGTTTGCCGCTGTAAAATGGCCAATCGCCTCATCGATACGATTGCAGCGCAATTTAACCAATCCCAACCCGGACCGGTCATTGGCGCGGCTAAACACCGCGGCTGCCTGCTCAAAATCGTTTTGTTCAAGATATACCAGTCCCAGTCCGGAATTATCGCGTGCCTGCTGAAAATAACTTTCCGCACGCGCATAGTCTTTAAGCTGCAAATACGCTAAACCCAGGCCGGAACTATCATTGGCCTGAGTGAATTTTTGAATTGCCGCCGGAACGTCCTTAAGGCCCAATAACGCCAATCCCTGCCCGGACAAATCATGCGCGCGTTCGAAAAATTTCAACGCGCTGCGGTATTTCTTCTTGCCGCACCAGGCATGACCCAAACCGGACCAATCATTGGCCCGGAGAAAACACGTAATCGCCAGGTCGTATTGCTTTTTACCGCAATAGGCATGGCCGAGTCCGGAATAATCTTTTACCCGGGAAAACTCGGCAATCGCTTTGTCATATTCCTTTTTCCCGCACCAGGCCAGACCGAGTCCGCTGCGGTCGCCGATTTTTTTAAAACTTGCAATGGCTTTATCATATTCCTTTTCTCCCAAATAGGCCAATCCATAACCGGACCAGTCGTTTTTCCGGGCAAAATAAGCCTGCGCCTGCGCAAAATCCTTCTTGCCACAGCAAGCAAGGCCCAAACCGGAAAAATCATTAGCCTGGGCAAAATAACCCATGGCCAGGTCATAATCGCCCCGTCCGCAATGCGCCAGGCCTAATCCGGACAAATCATTATTTCTACGAAATGCGGTGATTGCCAAATCAAAATCCCGTTTCTGGCAATGCGCCAGTCCCACGCCGGACCAATTGCCGGTCTGGCTGAATACTTCCAGTGCGCGATCCGCTTCACCACGCTCCAGATACCGGTATCCCACGGCATCCGCGCCGGAGACAAAACCCAACGCAAGCATAGCGCTGCCCACGGTCAACAGAATAATACCGATTAAAAACTTTCTTTGCATACGAGTCTCCTTTCGCACAAATAATTACTACCGCAAAGAATGACCAATGAAAAACAATACCGCGACGCTGCCGATAAACGGCACATGCAACAGGAGACGCAAGGGCCGTGATTCCATGCCATATTGCACCAGTAACGGGCTGCTGATCAATGCCGCAGCTACGGATACCAACCACAAATTATTTGTGCCGGCCGTCAACAACGCGAACAATGCACCGAACGCATACTCAGCCGCCGCCACGACGCGATGCCGGCGCGCTAAAAAAAAAGAAGTCGCCGCGGCGCCGGATTGCTTCTCTCTGCCTTCATGCGCCGTTACCAAAAAGTCGGCTTTTCGTTTCCAGAGAAAAAAAATGCTCTGATAACTAACCCAGACCAGCGTGGAAAGAAACAAATAAGTCGAAATCGACATATAGCGCAGCATTTTTACCGGTCGGCGCACCAGATCGATCAATACCGGGACTAAAGGATAAAAAATAGTCAGCAGCATGATCAGGTAATAATCCAGCGTCCAATAGGTGTTGTAGCGTAATCCGGTCACCAGGGAAACAACGGTCTTGCCTTCCGGAATCGCCGGAATAAACACCGGGCCAGACGCGCGAAAACTCATAAAATATAATGGCAGCGCGATACTTCCCATCAACAGAAACAATAAAAAAGGAAATCCCAGCGCCAAACTGATACCACTGACGAAGACGTCTATTTTTTCAAACCAAAATACGTTTTTCGCCCGCAGGAGCGCGAAAAATTCTCTGCTCAAAAACTCCATTGTCCCTTTGATCCATTTTTCCGTCCGCCGCCGGTAATGCCGGTACGTCGGCGGATAATCTTCATAACATATACAATCTGCGGCCAACACGCCATAATATCCCATTACCCGCATCCGCGTCGAAAATCCCAAATCTTCCGAGACGATTTCCGGAAAACCGCCGGTTTTTCGCCACACATCGGTACGCAGCAGCGCGCCGTGGCCATGAAACATCACAAAGCCGTACCGCTCCCGCGGCACAACATACCGTCTATAGTGAAGTTGCAAATTAAAACCCATGGCCTGCGCCAAATATGACGGTTGCTGTGGATTGACAATGTTCATCGCCTGCACAAACCCGATATCCGGAACAACAAAATACGGCAAAAGTTTGATAATGAACTCCGGAGGAATGCGGCTGTCGGCATCGGAAACAGAAAAAAATTCGTAATCAACGGCGATCAGCGACAAGGCGTGATTTAAATTACCGGCTTTATAGAAAGCGCGCTCTTTTCGACGGATCACCGTAACACGGCCACGATGCGTTTGCGCAAATGCGTTGATGCGCGCGCGGTACGCTTCTTCGGTGCTGTCATCAAGAATAAACAGGTGACAATGCTCATACCTCTGCTTGACGCACGTCAGCGCGGCTTCTTCCTGAAAATCATTATAGGTTACGTAAAGCAGCGCCACCCGGGGACATGATTTGCTTATGCCGTCGCATATCGGCACTTTTTCGGTCAGATCGTTTGGTTTGCGCGAAAAATACGAAAAAGTCAAAATCGTCATATGGAAAATTGCGTAAAACCAAAAAATATCCAGGCAGATGACAAAAAGCATAACGCATATTTTTGCGGGCAGGGGTTCAGGTCCGATAGTTAAAATCAATAAACGCGGATTAAAGAACAGCAGCGCAAACAGCCACAGACTCAGCGCGACAACAAATAAAAGACTGTCTTTTGGGGGTAGAGCAAACGACGACTGCGACCGGTGCGAGCGCATCCTCTCCCCTCTATGGCTTTAACCCATCGAATTCAAAAAAAAACGGCTCGAATCATCCTTGCGATGCAAGCCCCTTACTCCTTATAAGTTACTTTATACCTGCCGCCTCTATCCTGTCAAGATTTTTAACCGCCCGACTGTTTCCACGTTTAAATATATCAAAACCGTCTTTGAAACCGATTATCGCGAACATATCGATAATCTGCGCGGGCACCGCTGTCCGGGGAAATATTCATAGATTCTGAAGATGTTGAGCCTTTCCTCTTACAAACGTAGAGATATTTTTTCCTTCGGTTCGCCCGCATATTTTACCGTTCGTCTCAGACGAACATTAAATGCGGGCATACCCCGAGCAATCGTACATCGAAACGATGTACGATATCGGCCCTACGGGCGGATCTTTCAGCATCCGGGTGAAATATCCGGATTAAAAAAAAGACTGAGCTTGAGGGGCGGGGGGGGTATATTGCGTAGGAGGACTACGCGACCTAAAGAGAAGTCGAATCAATACATCACGCTACAACGAACGCTCCGGCTATGCGGCGGGCGGTAGCGCGTGCGCACCGGACGATGATTCGCCGATCATCTATTGATCTTGCCCGGGGAAACGCAATCTCTGCCCTTCCATGCAAACCAGAGCGTTCCCAGGACGCCAAAGCCAAAGGCTACTTTGAGATTAAGTTCCGGCGAAATCCGCCAGAGCAGGGCGCCGCCAAAGGCGGCGAAAGCGACAAACACATCACGAATCAGGTAATAGAGGCCGAACAGCGCTGCCTTTCTTCCCTCCGGGGCCCAGTCCATGATGAGAGCCTTGCGCGTTGGCTCTCCAAATTCCTTAAGCCCACGAAGTACAAAGGCCGCGGTTAGCGGCGCAAAAGACTGCGCGTGAAGCAGGATGAGCGGGAACAGGGAGAAAAAGGCAAATGTTATAAGGACAAAAGGTTTCTTGCCGAAACGATCAGCCATGTATGCCACGGGGAGATAGACCAAGACCGCGGTAATATTTTCGACGGCGGAAAGCCAACCAAAGGTAAGTTCAGAGACAGGTCGCATAACGTGCCGCGTGGCCCAAATAACCACAAAGGCGTCCGGTATCCGTTCGCAGAACCGAACAAGGATGTCTGACCAAAGAAGATCACGCAGTCCTTGGGGCATCTCACGCCACAGACGCAAAGGATTAGCCTCCGGCGTCCGGGTTTCTTTTACATCATCAGATATCAATCGCTGCTGCAGGATAGCTGCGATAAAAGCGAGAATCAATGCGGCGATGAACGCATTGCGAACGCCTTGCTCGACTCCCCATACCGCGATACAGGCGCCTCCGGCAACCGGGCCGAGCATCTTGGGAAGGCGGCGCACGAGCGCAAGAGCTGAGACTCCCATGGTGCGGCGATTCATAGGCACGACCTTTGCAAGAAGAGCCATCGTGGCTGGTAATGAAATCGCTGACCATGAAATAAATAATGCCGCGCCGACCAGAACCGCCCACCATGAACGAATCAGAATTACCGTAGCGTAGCCAAGCATGGACAGTACATTAAAGAACAAGAGCGCGCGTTTAGTTCCAAGTCGATCACTCAAATATCCGCCGGGGAACGAGTACAGTGCGGACAAGAGATCGTCCATTCCTGCCAACAGTCCGATTGCCAAAATAGCCGTCGACGCCTGAACCAACTCTTGCAAGTAAAGCGGCAAAAAACGCTCGGACATGTGCTCGCCCATTCCGACGAAAACAACCATACCCAGCAAGCCGAGAATGCTTCGTCTCTGGGGACTCTGCGGGGAAACGTTTTGTTTTGGTAAGTTCATATGCCCCATCACGTCAACAAAAAGCCGCCCTGATCCCTTAAGACCTTTTGATCCATCATAACACCATGTTACGAAACGACCACCGGCTTGCCCATGTCTTTAAACGTTTCGATATCCCGTACAGAAATTTCGCGCGCCGGATAATACTGCCGGTCGATGTTCTTTCCAAACCCCACATTGTTTTCAACAAATTAATTTCTTCCACCGGCTCCCTTAATCGACACCGTTCCCCGGCCAGGCGCTGCGCTGCGGTATCGAGCGAAAGCGCGTTCAGACGCACCATCGTCCGCAGTTCCTGTTCCAGAGCTGTAACATCCGCTGCCTGTTGCATTAAATACACCGCGGCGTCATGGATAACACAATCGAAATGGCTCAACACCTGCCCGGCTGTCGGGAAAACCATACCGCATTCCCGCGTCAATAAATCCATATTTCGCACTTCCTCGTACGACTCGGTAAGAAAGTACGCAAAAAATTCCGGAACAGCACTACCTGTCGGCAATCTGCGGGGCAATACTTCCCGGTAAAACGCCGGTCGCTGCCGTGCCGACACGATTTTATTCAAAAAAAATCCCCAGAGCTGATCGATCGTTGTTTCCAGGACGGATTTATTCCGCGCCGGATCATAGGGCAAAAGGTTATTTTCGATATTCAACCGTACAAAATCGTTATGCTGTCCGGAAAAATCTTTAAAAATCTGATAGGGAGAGCGCCCATGCACCCGAAACGGAATTTTATACGCCATGGCCATCCGCGTTCCGACCAAAAAATGCAATGCCGTACAGGCAAAACAAGGATGACCGTAAACAAGCACCGCGTTTCGAAAAACATGCTTAACCAACGCCTCATCCGGCCGGTAAAAGACATGGTCTACGCCGATTGCTTTTACTGCTTTGGCAATATTCTCTCGCGCCACGTCCGTCAGAATACCCAAATCGTTCGTATAGGCCAGCACGCGCAGTTTAAATTTATGTTTGAGCTGAAACGCGACATAGGCGCCGTCTTTACCGCCGCTTACGCCGATCAGCACGTCATAGCCGGAATCCGAGCGCGCGCGCTGGATTTTTGCGCGAAACACTGCTTCATTGCGCGAAAAATCAAATAAACGCCCGCGCTCTGCCTGCAAATCCCGGCAAAAATTACACAATCCGGTGTCGTCGAACAAAACCCGCGGATATGAATCCGGCACCGCGCAGGCACGGCAGCGCCTCTGCCGCTTTGCACACCGCCCCATTATCCGATTTTTTTTCATAAAGAAACACGCTCCGCCGCTTTTGCTTCTGCCCCGCTGCTTCGCGACCCTTTCCACAATGCGGGATTGTGGAAATTGTTATACAGTCATTTCCATTTCAATCCTTGTCCCTTTTTCTATGCCTGAATCAATATATTCCGTCACTAATTCTGCAACTTGTTCACCATGAATATTTATGCTCGTTCTTAAGATAAACCCATACCGCTCATCGCCATTAATTGACTCGATCGGAATGAATTGCCAATATTCTTTGTTTTTCCGCGAAATTTCATCTAATTCATGGTAAGGGACAATTATTCCATAATATGGTGTTTTATAATTTTCTTCCAATTTTATATTTATCGTACCAAAATGAAGCGGCGGAAAATTAAGCCCGTATTTCTTTAATATTTCTTTACAACATCGAAACCGCTCAGATGCTGCACCATTTCCCTTAATAATAATTCCTGCTAACTTTTTCATCTTTTTTTACTCCGGCCCTTCCCACAATGCGGGATTGTGGAAATCGGTTTATCTCGTCTTTCGTCTATTGTTTTTTGCAACCTGTACGGCTTTTTTTCGTCCGTCGTCCTTCGGTCTCGTCCCTCGGTCTTTACCGTCCTATAGATTAAGGAACTTCTCCAGTTCCGCCCGGTACGCCGCCGACGTCACATACACATCGTCGTTGTGCCCGCCATCAAAGGGCAACAATTGTTTCGGTTCCGCCGCCGCGGCAAAAAGCCGCTCGGCGTGACGGAAACTGATCACCTCATCCTGCCGGGCATGCGCGATAAGCTTCGGTATCGTCAACCCTTTCACTTTTACCATTGTTTCATATTTCTGCGTGATGAGCAGGTTCATCGGCAGGAACGGGTAGAGCTCCTGCGCGCGCAAGGCTACCGACGCGAAACTGCCTTCCAGTACCAATGCGCGGGCTTTTCTGCGCACACACAGCTCTGCCGCCACCGGGCCGCCCAGCGATTTCCCATAGACGATAATCCGCTCTTTGTCCACATCGCTCCGGGATACCGCATAATCATAGGCAGCCTGCGCGTCCAGATACAAACCCTGTTCCGAAGGCTTGCCGGTACTTTTGCCATAGCCGCGATAATCAAAAATAAAAAAATTAAGACCCATCTCATGAAAAAATTTAACCTTATGCAAGCGGTGAGTAATATTTCCGGCATTCCCATGGCAATACACCACGGTCAGCCGCGCTCCCGGCGCCGGAACAAACCAGCCATTGAGCGTCTGACCATCAGCGGTTTTAAAATGCACGTCTTCAAAAGCTATACCCACATTCTGCGGCGTTTCGGGTATTTCTTTATAGGGATGGTATAAACCTTTTTGCTCCAGAAAAATAAAATATACCCGAAAGACAATTATCGCCACCACTATCATCATTAATATTTTCATCTATTCACTCCTTGTCGGCGCTGTTTCAAAATTTTCCGGTACGCGCGCACCTCGTCTAAGGTGGGAAATAAATACGTACGCGTTCCCTTGTATCGATTCGGCTGGGGAACAAAATCGGCATCTTCGATTTTTTCCAATGCCTCCAGCATCAGCTGCGGCGCGTCGGAAAACAGGATATCCAAAACTTCGGTATATGACCGGCGCGGGTCGATCGCATACGATTTCTGCAGGATAATCGGCCCGGCATCAATCTCTCTTTCGACGAAATGAATCGTCACGCCGTATTCCGGCGGCTGGGCCGCGTGCGACCACCAGGATCCGACCCGGCCGCGATAATGCGGCAGCAGCGACGCATGCCGGTTGACCACACCGCGTTTCGGCACGGCGAGCAACGCTTCTTTCAGTAACAGCTCGGTTTGATTGATGATCACATCCGGCGCAAAACCGCGCATTTGTTCCACAAATTCCGGCGCGTTTACATCCTGTACCGGTACAATCGGGATACCCTGCGTGCGCGCTTCTGCCTGGATACTCCGGCGATCGATTCGAGCGCCCGCGGGGCCGAGACAGGCAATCAAGCGCTGCCACATACCCAGCCAGGCATTACGCACAAACCCGTAGGGTTCGAGCATCAGCCAGAGCGTATAC
>JAMWCB010000177.1 GCA_023819605.1 Candidatus Omnitrophota bacterium | reverse complement strand
ACTGTACGTTGGTTTATTCATGTGATAGCCTCCTATTAAAAAAGTTTTATTTTTTAAAGGCTACCACAAAATGTTACATTTTCACGTAGTAATAAACTGTTACATTTTTACATTGTAACCACAATTTTTTTAAAACAATTGCAAAAACGGCCTTTTTTGGGTATACTATAAAAAATTTACTGACCAGGGAGGTAAACGCTAATGTTACAAAAAATACGCAAACATTATAAAACAATCATGTGGACCGTGGCGATTTTAATCGTGCCCACGTTCGTCATCTGGAATATCGGCAGCGCCGTAAAGAACCGGCAATCCGGATACGCCGGCAGTATCCATAATAAGAAAATATTGCAGCAGGATTTTCTGCAGGAAAAAATCGCCGCCCGCAATGAGTTGATTTTACGTTACGGCGCGGAGTCGCTGCAAAGCATCGATTTAGACGAACAAACCTGGACCCGGCTTATTCTCCTGCACGAAGCAACACAGCGCAAGTTGCGCGTCAGTGATGACGAATTACTCACCCACCTCAAAAGCTTGCCCTTATTTCAAATGGGGCCGCTGACACCGCAAACATACACGGCGCTGATCGCGCAATTATTTCAAACTTCGCCGGAAATTTTTGAAAAAGGCCTAAAAAACTCATTGCTGATTCAAAAACTAATCACCGCGGTAACCGCCGACGTCGGCATCACCGACGCTGATCTCAAGAACGGCTATCTGCGGGAGAACGAAAAAATGACGGCGGAAGCGATACTCATTGCTGCCGCTCCGCTCGAAGCCGAAGTTTCGCTGGCGGACGAAGCCGCCCTCAAAACCTTCTATGAGCAACAACGCGAAAGCTTCAAAACGTTGGAACAGGTCGATGTCGAATATATCGCCATTCCCTTGGAACGGTTCAAGGCGGCTGCTCCGGTCAGCCAGGAACGCATTAAACGGTATTATGAGCATAACCAATCGGAATTTATGCGGGAAACAACCGGCGCGGAATCTCCCGAAGAAAAAACACCCGCACCGGTCGAATACAAAACTCTGGAAGAAGTCCGTACCGCCATCGAAGAAAAACTGATCGCCAAAGACATGGAGGATCAAGCCTATACCGTAGCGCGGCAAATCTTAAGCCACTTGTATTCCCACAACGATCTGTCCGCTGCGGCGGCAGAAGCCGGGCTGTCGGTAACGAATACCGGCCCCTTCGCCATGGCCGGAGAAATTCCCGGCATCGGCGTCAATTATCAATTTTTACGCGCGGCGTTTTCCTTAAAAAAAGGCGAAATCAGTGAAATCATCCCCAGCGCCACCGCGCTCTATTTGTTAAAACCGACCCAAAAAATCCCTCCGGCCATCCCTCCCTATGAAGAAATTGCCGATGCGGTAAAAAACCGCTATCAAAAAGAAGAGGCTTTGCGCCTGGCCGAACAAAAAGCCCGCCAGATGCGCGAAACACTGCAAACCTTGCTGCACGAAAAAAAACTGCCCTTGGCGGAAGCGGCTCAACAGCTTATGCTGACAGCCACCACCCTCAGCCCTTTTTCACGCACCGGTTATATCCGGGAAATCGGTTTTGCTCCGGAACTCGCCGCGGCGGCTTTTTCACTCGAGCCCGGGCAGCTATCCGATGTTCTCCACAGCCCGCAGGGGCCGTGCATCCTCATTGCCGGCGAAAAAACAACGCCGTCCGAAGACCAGTTTCAACAGGAAAAAGACCAATTCCGCGAAAGGCTTCTGGCGGAAAAACGCAATGAACACATCAACGCATGGTTTGAAAAAATCAAACAAACGGCAAATCCGGTCAGCTTTCAACGTGAACAAAATCAGCAACAGTAGGGCACCGCTCATTCTCGCGTCCGCTTCCGCCCGTCGCTGCGAGATCCTGCGCGGCATGGGAATCGCGTTCCGCGCTTGCCCCAGCGCCATTACTGAAAAACGCCGCCACGGAGAACCTCCCGCGCGCTTCGCACTCCGCCTGGCGCGGGAAAAAGCCGCACAGGTGGCTGGACAATTTCCCGGACGTATCGTTCTCGGGGCGGACACGATTGTCGTCTACCGTGATACTATTTACGGAAAACCACGCACGGCGGCCGCGGCGCGGCGTATCCTCCGACGCCTCAGCGGCACGACACATACCGTCTATACCGCGGTCGCAGTCATCGATACGGCCGCGCCGCGAATTCTCGTGGATATCGACGCGGCAATCGTCCGCACGCGCAAACTTTCCGCGCGGCATATTCATCACTTGGCAGAAAAAAATCTTGATAAGGCCGGCGGATATGCGGTACAGGAGGATCAAGACATTCTCGTCAAAAAAATCGACGGCAATTATGATACGGTTGTCGGCTTACCGCGGACGATCGTCGCCAATCTCTTGCGCTGCTGCGGCTGGCCGGGCACCTAAATATTTCCCCTCCCGACTCCGCTTTGATATGCCGCGATTCACGGCACAGCAGAACATTAGTATCAATTGAAATAGTATGATCAGAAGGCGGCCAGCCGGCCGCCCCTACGGTTTGCCCGAATATATTTTCTCTGTTATACGAACACATCGTCACGTAATAATATCCTGCCAATCCGTAATTGTAATTGTAATTGTAATTGTAATTATTTAATCTGATTTGGGTTCGGGTTTGGTATTTTTGCATTGTTTACCCACACCGTTGCGGATGAGCCGCGGCCCCGCAGGGGCGTCGGTTCGATCCGCTTTGATAGGTCGCGCTGTTTGATATAATTTTATTTGTACGTTAATGGATATTTTTCCGGATGTTCCAAATTATCAATTTCCAGGTCAACATCGATATCCGG